>JAVKIA010000036.1 GCA_031459715.1 Armatimonadota bacterium
GGCAGGATGGTCTACCTGGAGCTTTCCTGGCGAGACCCCACGTCCAACCGTACACCTACGCGCCAGGGTGTATTCACCGATGCGGCGGCGGTGCAGTTTCCCGTGAACCCGGGCGTGCTGCCCAATCCTTTCATGGGCGACCGGCAGCGCCCGGTCAACATCTGGCAGTGGAAGGCCGCCTGGCAGGACGAGCTGGCCCGTCCCCGGGACCTCCGCGCTGCCTACCCGCACATGTCGGTGGATTACTACTATGACTCGCGGTTCCTGAAGGAGGAGGCCAAGCGGCGCGCCTTCAACGCAGGGGCGGCGGCCGGCAACCTGCTCTCCCTGCCCCGCCGGGTCAGCGCCGTGGAGGACCTGGTGGCCTGGGGGTTCGGTACCCTGACCAGCCAGCCCCAGCAGGACGTGGTCGGCCTGGGCCTGTGGCAGGCCGAGCGCTGGACCGTCCTCCTGGCCCGGCCGCTGCGCACCACCGACCCCGCTGACGTCCAGTTCCTGCCGGGTGAGACCGTCTACGTGAACTTTGCCGTCTGGGACGGAGGCAACGGGGACCGCGACGGCCAGAAGAACGTCACCCTCACCTGGTGGCCGCTGCGCCTCAGCGCAGTCAGGTAGTTCACCCACGGCAGATCGGGCCGCCGCCCGATGGCCGCGACTACCGCGGCGGGATAGAGTCGATACAGCACACAGCTTTCGCGGGGCGACGACGCAGGCACGCTCACCGCGTCCTGCGTCCCGAGGGGGACGGGGGCATTATGACCCCGGTGTCGGGGATCCTGCTGGCGGGGGGGCGCGGGGTGCGCTTTCGCGGTGACAAGCGCATGGCCCGGGTGCGGGGTATTCCCCTGCTGGCCTGGACGGCCGCACTGCTGGGCTCCGTGGCCGAGGACGTGGTGGTGGTAACGCGGGACGAAGTCGGCCTGCGGGGGCGGTGGCACTACCTGCGGGACGAGATCCCCGGCCGGGGGCCGATGTGCGGGCTGCTCACCGGGCTGCGCGCCATCCGTCACCAGCGCGCCCTGGTCCTGGCGGTGGACATGCCCCTGGTGACGGTCGACTTCCTTAAATACCTGGCTAAGGCGGGGGCGGAGGCGGACATCACCCTGCCGCGGTGGGAGCGGATCGAGCCACTGGTCGGGAGCTACGCCCGAAGCTGCATCCCGCCGCTTGCCGCCTCCCTGGAGCAGGGGCGGGACTCGCTGGCCGACTTTGTGCAGTCCACCACGCTGACAGTGCGCTTCGTCGGGGAGGAGGAGGTCCGCCGCTTCGACGATCCTCGCCGCCTCTTCTTCAACATCAACGTCCCCGAAGACGTGGAGGCGGCAGAGGTCCTGCTGGGAGGGAGGAGATGATGGGGGCGGGCAGCATGTCGCCTGTAGGAGCGAAGACACCGGCGGCTACGTCGGTGCATCAGGCACGGGCCCGGATCCTGGAGGCCGTCCCGCGCCTGCCCGCTGAGGAGGTTCCCCTGGCGGAAGCAGCAGGGCGGGTGCTGGCTGCAGACATCGTGGCGCCCCGCGACCTCTGGCCTTTTCCCCGCGCGGCCATGGACGGCTACGGTCTGCGGTCGCAGGACGTGGCCGCCGCTTCCCCCGCCCACCCCGTGGGCCTGCGGGTCAGCGGGGCCGGCTTCGCCGGCGCCGCGGATCCTCCTCGGGTTGATGCCGGTACCGCCGTGCGTGTAGCCACCGGGACGCCGGTGCCGGAGGGCGCAGACGCCGTGGTGCCCTTCGAGGACGTGGAGGTGCAGGGGGACACCGTCTGGGTACGCTCGTCCCTCCCCGCCGGACGCCACGTCTTCCCCGCCGGCGAGGACGCCCGGCGAGGCGAGGTCGTACTGGCCGCCGGGACGACCCTGCGCGGAGGCCACCTGGGCCTGCTGGCCAGCCTGGGGGTCGTCACCGTGGAGGTGGTACGCCGCCCCCAGGTGGCGATCCTGGCGGTGGGTGACGAACTGGTCGAGGCCGGATCCGCCCTCCGCCCGGGGCAGGTGGTGGAGAGCAACTCTTACGCGCTGGCGGCCGAGGTGACCTCTGCCGGGGGCATCCCCCTGCGCCTGGGGATCGCCCGGGACGACCTGGACGACCTGACCTCCCGCATCCGTACGGGACTGCAGGCCGATGTGCTGATCACTACCGCCGGCATGTCTGTGGGCGAGCGGGACCTGGTGAAGGAGGCGATGCGCCGCGCGGGGGTGGACCTGCTCTTCTGGCGCGTGCCCATGAAACCGGGCCGGCCCGTGGCCTTCGGGCTGGCCGGCAGGACGGCGGTCTTCGGGCTGCCCGGGACGCCGGGTGCCGCCATGGTGGCGTTCGAGGAGCTGGTGCGCCCCGCGCTGCAGGCCATGATGGGCGGCACCCCCTCCCGCCCGTGGCTGCCGGCCAGGCTGGAGGCGCCGCTGCGCGTCCGGCCGGGTCGGTCCCGCTACCTGTGGGCGCAGGCATGGGTCTCTCCCAGAGGCCTGTGGGCGACCCCGCTGCGCGGTCAGGGGACGGCCACGCTGCGCTCCATCAGCGACGCCAACGCCCTTATCCTGATCCCCCCGGAGGTCGCGGAGCTGCGGCGGGGAGATGCCGTTCGGGTGCAGCTTCTGGCCGAGCCGGCGGTCCGGACCGAGCCGGCGGGTGTCCCCATGGTCGCCGTGGTCGGCGCCAAGGGGGCCGGGAAGACCTTCCTCATCGAGCGGCTGCTGCCGGAGCTACGGCGCCGCGGCTACCGGGTGGCCGCCATCAAGCACGACGTCCACGGATTCGAGATCGACCGTGAGGGCACCGACACCTGGCGCTTCGCCCGGGCGGGGGCGGACGTCGTGGCCATCGCCGGTCCGGGAAAGGTGGCCGTGGTGCGGGGGATCGACGGCGAGGCTTCCCTGCGGCAGGTGGAGGAGCTGGTGGGGACGGCCGACCTGATCCTGGTCGAGGGCTACAGCCGGGAGCCCGTCCCCAAGATCGAGGTCCGCCGAGCCGCGGTCTCATCCGGCCGGCCGGGCCCCGCCGGGCCGATCCTGGCGGTGGTGGCCGATGTGCCGGGAGACGGCTCGCTGGGGTTCGAGGAGATTCCGGCCCTGGCCGACCTCATCGAGAGGACACTGAAGCCAGGTCCACGGGGATCTGCCGCCGCACGGCCATCTCCCTGAGCGTGACCCGGCAGGTGTAGGCGTAGAACTCCACTCCCCGGGCGGCGGCCCGCCGGGCCTCTGCGGCGAAGCGCGGGTCGGCGGCGGCAAAGGGGCGCAGGACGGTGGCGTCGTCTCGCTGCACGAACCACACCACCGCGGCCCGCCAGCCTCTTTGCACCGCCGCGGCCAGCGCGCGCAGGTGGCGCGCGCCTCGGGCGCTGGGGGCGTCCGGAAACAGCGCAACGGTCCCGTCCACCCGGTTGCACGATTTCGTTTCCACCAGACAGGGGACGCCGCCTCCTTCGAGCACGTAGTCGACCCGCCCGCCCGGGAAGCGCACCTCCGGGCGCCGCCGCGCGTACCCGCGAAACGGCCGCAGGGTGCCCGCCTCCAGCGCCGCGGCAAACAGGCGGTTGGGCATCCGGGCGTCCAGTCCGACCCAGCGGCCGCGGTGGCGGATCAGCAGCAGCACTCCGTCGGTTCGGCCGCTGGGCTGCGGTAGGAGGTGGGCCACGCCCTGTGCCCCGGCGCGGAGGAGTTCCTCCATCCGGCCGGAGTTGGGCAGGTGCAGGTAGAGCCGTCGCCCGCCGTGGCGGGCAGATACGGCAAAGCGGTTGACCCGGCGCACCAGGACCACGGGAACCAGCGGCCGGGGCAGAGGGACGGCGGATTGATGGCTACGCCCGGTCTGGTTGACCCTCAACACAGGTCCACCCTAGCATGGAATTATGGGGACGTTTCGCGCAAGCTTCGACATCGGGGACCCCCAGGGCCAGCGCTGGGAAACCGTCGAGGCGGTGGTCGATACCGGAGCCAGTTACACATGGGTCCCAAGGGAGGTCCTCGCCCGCCTGGGCATTCAACCGCAATTCCGGCGGGAGTTCCTCACCGCTGACGGCCGGGTCATCGAGCGGGAGATGGCGGTGGCCATGGCTCGCTGGAACAGCCAGGTACTCCCCACGCTCGTGGTCTTCGCGGACGCCGGCTCGCAGCCGCTGCTGGGGGCCTATACCCTGGAAGGGTTTGGTCTCGCCCCGGATCCGCTGGCCAGGCGGCTCATCCCCGTGCGCGGCCTGGCGCTCTAACCCGTACAGTCGCCCTCCTCCGGTCGGATCCGCTCGTCACCGGTCAACGGCCCCCACTGTTTGGGCGGCCGGAGCCGCCGCCTCCACCGGGACCTTTCCCTCCACCGGCAGCTTGGCCAGCTCGGCGTAGATCCGGTAGCGGGTGCGCACGTCGTGGCGGGCCGCCTCCAGCAGGGTCTGCGCCCGCTGCGGATCCTGGTACTCCACCATGCGGAAGCGCGTCTCGTTGGAGGCGAACCTGGACAGGTCCACCTTCGGCGGCGGAGAGTCCAGCTGGAGCGGATTCTTCCCCTCCGCCACCCGCCGTGGGTCGTAGCGGAACAGCGGCCAGTACCCCGACTCCACCGCCAGCCGCTGCTGCTCCGGGCTGAGGGCCAGGTCGTAGCCGTGCATGATGCACGGGCTGTAGGCGATGATCAGGGAGGGGCCTGGGTAGCTGTCCGCCTCCAGGAAGGCGCGGACCGTCTGCGCGTCCCTGGCTCCGAAGGCCACACGGGCCACGTAGACGTTGCCGTAGGTCATGGCCATCATGGCCAGGTCCTTCTTCCCCGTGACCTTCCCAGCGGAGGCGAACTTGGCCGCCGCGCCGCGCGGAGTCGCCTTGGATTGCTGGCCGCCGGTGTTGGAGTAGACCTCGGTGTCCAGGACCAGGATGTTGACGTCGTGGCCCATGGCCAGGACGTGATCCAGCCCGCCGTAGCCGATGTCGTAGGCCCAGCCGTCCCCGCCCACAATCCAGACGCTCTTGCGCACCAGGTAGTCGGCCAGCAGGTCCAGCCGCCGCGCCTCCGGGTCGTCCAGCGCAGCCAGTTGCCGCCGCAGCTCCGCTACCCGGGCCCGCTGGGCGGCGATGCCGGCCTCCGTGGACTGGTCGGCATCCAGCAGCCCGCGCACCAGGTCAGCGTCCAGGCGTGGGGCCAGGGCCTCCAGCAGATCGCGGGCCTGCCCGGCCAGCATGTCCACGGCCAGCCGCATCCCCAGCCCGAACTCGGCGTTGTCCTCGAACAGGGAGTTGGACCAGGCCGGGCCGCGGCCGTCCCGGTTGGTGGTGTAGGGGGTGGTGGGGAGGTTCCCCCCGTAGATGGACGAGCACCCGGTGGCGTTGGCGATGAGCACCCGGTCGCCGTAGAGCTGGGTGAGCAGCTTGATGTAGGGGGTCTCGCCGCAGCCGGCGCAGGCGCCGGAGAACTCAAAGAGCGGGGTGAGGAACTGCACATCCTTCACGTCGTGCTTCAGCCGGGTGCGGTCGAACTCCGGCAGGCGGAGGAAAAACTCCCAGTTGGCCCGCTCCTGCTCCCGCAGCGGCAGCTGCGGCGCCATGTTGAGCGCCTTGTGCTGGGGGTTGGCCCTGTCTCTGGCCGGGCAGATGGTGACGCAGAGGCTGCAACCCGTGCAGTCCTCGGGCGACACCTGCAGGGCGTAGCGGTAGCCCTTCAGCTCCTGGCTGCGGTAAGGAACGCTCTTGAATGTGGGTGGGGCCTGCTCCAGCAGCCCGTCCGGCTGGAAGATCTTGGCCCGGATGACCGCGTGGGGGCAGACGAAGACGCACTTGTTGCACTGGATGCACAGCTCCTGGTCCCACACCGGGATCTCGCTGGCGATGTTGCGCTTCTCCCACCTGGTGGTGCCCACCGGCCAGGTGCCGTCCGGAGGAAAGGCGCTGACCGGGAGCAGGTCGCCCTGGCCGGCCATCAGGGCTGCGGTGACCCTGCGGACGAAGTCGGGCGCATGGTCGGGCACCAGCGGCGGCCGCCTCCGTGCTGCCGTGACCTGCGCCGGCACCTGCACCTGGTGCAGGTGCGCCAGCGTCTCATCCACCGCCTGCCAGTTCCGCCGCACCACCTCTTCGCCCTTGCTGCCGTAAGTCTTCTGGATGGCCTCCTTGATCTTGGCGATGGCCTCTTCCCGCGGAAGCACGCCGGAGATGGCGAAGAAGCAGGTCTGCATGATGGTGTTAATCCGGCCACCCATCCCCGTACGCCGCGCCACGTCCAGGGCATCGATGACGTAGAACTGCAGCCGCTTCTCGATGATCTGCTCCTGAGCCTCCCGGGGCAGGTGATCCCACACCTCTTCCGGGCCGTAGGGGGCATTGAGCAGGAAGACCGCGCCGGGGGCGGCGTGCTGCAGGACGTCCATGCGCTCCATGAACGGCCACTGATGGCAGCCCACGAAGCTGGCCCGCCGGATGAGGTAGGTGGAGCGTATGGGTCGGGGGCCGAAGCGCAGGTGGGAGATGGTCATCGCCCCCGACTTCTTGGAGTCATACACGAAGTAGCCCTGGGCGTAGTTGTCGGTTTCCTCGCCGATGATCTTGATGGAGTTCTTGTTGGCGCCCACGGTGCCGTCGGCGCCCAGGCCGAAGAAGACCGCCCGGGTCACGTCCGCCGGCTCGATGTCCAACTCAGGGTCGAAGGGCAGGGAAAGGCCTGTGACATCGTCGGTGATGCCCACGGTGAAGTGTCGCTTCGGCCGCTCCCGGGCCAGCTCGCTGAAGACGGCCACCACCATGGCCGGGGTAAACTCCTTGGAGGAGAGGCCGTAGCGTCCCCCGATCACCCGGGGCTCGGCTCCGGAAGGGAGGAGGCCGTCCTCCCGCGCCTCTCGCAGGGCCGTAACCACGTCCTGGTAGAGGGGCTCGCCCAGCGCTCCCGGCTCCTTGGTCCGGTCCAGCACGGCGATGGCCCGCACCGTGGAGGGGAGAGCGGCGATAAAGTCGGGCACGGAGAAGGGGCGGTAGAGGCGCACCTTCACCAGGCCCACCTTCTCCCCCCGCGCCAGCAGCCACTCCACGGTTTCATGCACCGTCTCCGCGGCGGAGCCCATCAGGACGATGACCCGCTCCGCCTGCGGGTGGCCCACGTAGTCGAAGAGGTGGTAGCGGCGCCCGGTGAGCTCGGCGAACCGCTCCATGGTCTGCCTGACGACCTCAGGCGCAGCCAGGTAGAAGGGGTTGACCGCCTCCCGCGCCTGGAAGAAGGTATCAGGATTCTGCGCTGTGCCCCGCAGCACGGGACGGTCGGGGGTGAGGGCGCGGCGACGGTGCGCCGCGATTTCCTCCTCCGGCAGCAGGGCCCGCAGGTCGTCGTCGCCCAGCAGGGTGATCTTGTTGATCTCGTGCGAGGTGCGGAAGCCGTCGAAGAAGTGCAGGAAGGGGACGCGGGCGCGCAGGGTGGCGGCGTGGGCGATGGCCGCCAGGTCATGAGCCTCCTGTACCGAGCCCGAGGCCAGCATGGCGAAGCCGGTCTGGCGGCAGGCCATGACGTCGGAGTGGTCTCCGAAGATGGAGAGCGCGTGGGTGGCCAGGGTGCGGGCAGCTACGTGCATGGTGAAGGCGGTGAGCTCCCCGGCGATCTTGTACATGTTGGGAATCATCAGCAGCAGGCCCTGGGAGGCGGTGAAGGTGGTGCACAGCGCCCCCGCCTGCAGCGCCCCGTGCACCGCACCGGCGGCGCCGCCCTCGGACTGCAGTTCGACCACCTGCGGGATGACTCCCCAGGCGTTGGGTATGCCCTGCGCCGCCCACTCGTCGGCGAACTCGCCCATGGGGGAGGAGGGAGTGATGGGATAGATGGCGATGACCTCGCTGGCGCGGTAGGCCACCGAGGCGGTCGCCTCGTTCCCGTCGATGGTGACGATCTGCCGCGGGCGTGACGGACGCATACTTCTCCTCCTCCGGGTCCCCCGTTACGGGCCTCTGGTGTAGTTTAGACCACGGCGGGCGTCAGAAATATCAGGCGTTCACCCGATATAGTCTAGGGTCTTTGTTCAGGTCTCAGAATCGCTACTTGACCGTCAGCGTGCCCCTCATCCCTGCTTCGTAGTGCCCCTCGACATGGCACCCAATCTCGAACGTGCCTTTCCTGCTGGGCGTGAAGTGGACGACGGCGCGCTTTCCGGGCTTGACCTCCACCTCGAAGATGCTCACCCCGGCCACGGCACCCTGGCCCTCGAACTCGACCTCCACCTCGCCCATGTCCTTGAAGAAGGTATTGGACATGACGTACTCGTCCCAGTCCTCCGGCGGGGTCTTGGGCGCGAGATAGACCATGAACTCATGCTCCACCTTCCCCTTGTTGACCAGGGTCAGCGCCGCCGGTGTCCCGGCGGTCAGGTTCACCTTGCTCGGCGTGAACCGGTAGTCGGACATTGTTACCGTCATCTTCTGCGCCTTCGGCGCCGCCGTCGCCCCAAGCGTCAATCCGGCCATCACCAGCAAGACCAACACCACCCGCACGATACTCCACATAGACATTCCCCCAAGTGGAATTTGGGATATTGAATACTAGGCGTCGGGACCAAGTTCCTGGGCCAAGTCCCATTTCTTCTGTGAAGTGGTTATCTGCCGGCGGGGGGAGGCGTCAGCATCCAGACATACGCCGGCTCCGCGACAATCCTCTCTGCCACCGGGGGACCGTGCATCTTGCGTCAACGTGAGCCCGTGTCGCCTGTGGATAGCGTTTTGCCGCCTCCGCCAGCACGTCCAATTTTCGCGAGGGATCCTCACATGGGCGACGCTGTAACCCCGCCGCTCAAGTTCGAGCAACACCGCCGTCTCCAGCGCGTGCCCCACGTTGGCCCGAGCATCCTCCGTGCCAGCGGGCACGCACGGACAGCGCGGGGCCGCCGACGCAGATGTGGGGCATCGGCATAGAGGAACAGCAGGAACTTGGCCGGCGGCACCGCATTGTGTGCAGGGGGTACCATGGAGACAGGCGGCGGCGATGTGCACAGGGCCCCAAGCAAGGAAAGGAGCACCACTACGGCGCGCATCCTCCCATCCCTCAGCGGGGAGAGGGGTACCCTGACGGCGCGCAACCTCCCCTCCAGGGGGCCGGAGGGGCTCTGCGGTGATCGTACTGGATGATCCTGCCAGTCGCGCTGCTGGCCTACGTCATCGGGGCCCTCCCGCTGGGCTACTGGGCGGTGCGCCGCCTGTCCGGACGCGACCCGCGCTGGGCCTCGGCCTACAACCTGGGTCTGGAAAGCGCGCTGGACGTGCTGGGAGCGGGAGCGGTGGCGGCCGCCTTTCTCCTCGACCTGCTGAAGGGACTGGCCGCCGTCTCTCTCGCCCGGACCACCGGCCTTCTCGGTGCCGTCCTGGCGGCGGGGGCCGTCTACTTCGGGCATCTCACCGGCCTCCCAGGCCACCCCGCCCCGCGAGCGCGCGGCGCCGGGGTGCTCTTTGGCTCCCTTGGCGGCCTGGCGGTTGCCGGGCTACCCCTACCCTACATAGTCCCGGCGCTGGCCGCGTCTGCGGCAGTGTATGCTGCCACCGGGTACGGGTCGCTGGCCGCGCTGACCCTCCCGGCGGTGCTGGCCATCGCCGCCCTGGCGGCCCCGGTCCCGCCGGCGACGAAGGCGCTTCTGTGGCTGCTGCCGGTCCTGGCGGGGGGACGCTACAAGGAAAACCTCGGGCGGATCCTGGACGGCATTGAGCCCCGGCTGGGCCGTCCCCTCCCCCTGCCCTCCGCCCGGCAGGTGGTCTGTGCCTTCCTCATTCACCCTATGAGCGTCGACGACCTGTGGCAGAGCCTGCGCTTTCGCTGGCTCAGACCCCTGGTGCAATCGAGGGTGGTTCCCCTGACCTGGGTGCAGGCGCTGGCCGAGCGCTTCAACCCCATGAAGGTGGGGGAGCTTACCGGCGTGCGCACGGGTGACGGCCGCCAGATCTGCTGCTACCTGCTC
The DNA here is from genome assembly GCA_031459715.1 of Armatimonadota bacterium. Taxonomy (NCBI): domain Bacteria; kingdom Bacillati; phylum Candidatus Sysuimicrobiota; class Candidatus Sysuimicrobiia; order Candidatus Sysuimicrobiales; family Candidatus Humicultoraceae; genus Candidatus Humicultor; species Candidatus Humicultor tengchongensis. Next base: position 9,892 of record JAVKIA010000036.1, read on the forward strand.
TCCACGCCGCTGCTGCCGGAGCAGATCGTCGCCAGGCCGGAGCTGGCCGTGCGGCGGGCGATCCAGGCTGCGCGGCTGGCCCGTGAGCTCGGCGCCACCACCATCGGCCTGGGCGCCTTCTGGAGCGTGGTGGGGGACAAGGGCCTGGTGGTGCAGCAGGCCGTGCCGGAGATCCACGTGACCAACGGCGGGGCCTTGACCGCGGGCACGGTCAGGGCGGCTGTCCCCAGAATCCTGGAGCGCTTTGCGGCCGGGGGGCGGGACCTGCGTCAGGTCACCGCAGCCGTGGTGGGGGCCACCGGCGTGGTGGCGTTTGGCATCGCCCGGCAGATCGCCCCGCTGGTGGGCGCGCTCATCCTGATCGCCCGCGACCGCCAGCGCCTGGAGCGCAGCGCCGCGCTCCTGCAGAGAGCGCATCCCGGGGTTCAGATCATTCCCACAACCGACATCGCCCAGATCAAGTGTGCCGAGCTCATCTTCACCGCCACCAGCGATCCGGGTGCGGTCATCTTCCCCGAGCACGTCAGGGAAGGGGCGTGGATCTACGATGACGGGCGCCCCGCGGATGTCCACCCCGCGGTGCGGCAGGTCCCCGGAGTGCGCGTCATCCCGGGGGGAGTCGTCCGTCCCCCGGGGCAGATGCGGGGGAACCTGGACCTGCATTTCGGTGACGGCACCGTCCCGGCGTGCCTGGCGGAGACCATGATCCTGGCCGCGGAGGAGGCATGGGAGCGGAAGAGCCTGGGGTCGCAGACGCGCCTGGAGGACATCCAGTTCTACCTGCAGAAGGCCCATGACCTGGGTTTCGAGATCCTGGGCTGAGGGTCGAAAATACGGTGGTTGCCCGATTCCCTTTCCCCCGATACCGGAGGTAAATGTGCTAATGACGGGCCAAAATCGGCCCAACTCCGCGCTGGCTCACCGGGGAGGTGGGGCCATGGTGTCTCAGGAGTTGCCCACGCGGCAGAAGCTGCTCCGGCTCATTCGCGAGTCCGGCGGAGCGACCCTGGCCGACCTGCGGCAACGTACCGGACTCTCCCGCTCTACACTGCGGCAGCACCTGGGGCGGATGGCCCGCGACGGTGTTGTCCAGAGCTTCCTGGTGAAGCGGCCCTCGGGGCGGCCACCGCTGATGTACCGGTTGACGCCGCAGGCCGAGCTGGCCAGCCCGGAGACCTACCTGGCCTTCCTGCGGGCGCTCTTTGACACCCTGCGCACCCGGGGGCCGGAGCGGGTGGAGGCGCTCCTGCGAGAGGTGGCGGTGCGCGTGGCCGCGCAGCACCCGGAGATCCGCGGCCTGCCCGATGTGGGCGCCCGCCTGGAGGCGGTACGCCGTCTGTTCTTCAACGACGCCGAGGCCACGCCGGTGATGCAGACCGACGACGGCTTCCAGTTCTCCCTCTACACCTGTCCGCTGGCCCCGCTGGCCCTGGAGTTCCGCGACCTTTGCTGCGTCACCCGGGAAGTCATCCGAGGGTTGGTAGACCGTGAGGTGGAGCAGTCCGAGTGGATCGTCCGCGGAGATCCCCGCTGCACCTTCGCCGTGCGCGCCGCAGCCAACGGGAACGGGGACGGCGCGGCCGCCGGTCCTGGAGCTCCACAGGTCGCAGGGAGGCGACGCAGCTCCCCACCCCCCCAGGCCCCCGAGCCCATCACCTTCGCCTTCGCCGGCACCTACACCGACCCCGTGCTGGCGCAGATGGCAGAGGGGCTGCGCCAGGTCTTCACCCGCCACGGCCACCGCTTCTCTCAGAGGGAGGACGAGGAGCTGCGCCTGGTGTTCAACTTCATCGACGCCGCTCGCCCCCGGCCCTACCGGCGCAAGGGGAAGGGCACCTTCCTGGTGACCGTGGCCGTGACCAACCGCCAGCCGGACAACGTGCTCAAGGAGGGCTACCCGCTGCTGATTCGCTCCCTGGGCAACCTGATGATCTACCTGGTGCGCGCCGCGGGGCGCGTGGAGACTCACTTCGTGACGCTGGAGCAGGGGACGTACCGGATCCCTGATCTGACCGGGGACGCCTACTTTGCCCACCTCTACGAACGTCTGCTGCCGCTGGCCTGTTCGGAGCTGGTTATCGATAACGAGTTCCACACCGACCTGCCGCCGGAGCTCTGGCAGGGGGACGAGCTGACGGCGCAGCTGGCCGAGGCTGGCCGGAGGCTGGACGCTCTGAACCTCCTGCCCGCCCCCTTCCCCATGGGCGAGCTGCTCCCCGCCCGCGACCTGAGGCACATCGAGCGCCTCTTCGGCATCGGCGGCCTCTCCTACGGCAACCTCAGCGTGCGCAAGGACGCCACCCGCTTCTGGATGAGCGCCTCGGGCGTGGACAAGGGCAACATGCGGGAGATCGGGCGGGACATGCTGTTGGTGAAGGGCTTCGACCCGCAGCGGAAGGTGATGCTGCTCTCCGTGCCTCCGCACGTCAAGCCGCGGCGCGTCTCGGTGGACGCCATCGAGCACTGGATGATCTACAGTGAGCACCCCCAGGTGGGCGCCATCGTCCACGTGCACGCCTGGATGCAGGGGATCCCCTCCACCGCCATCAACTACCCCTGCGGCACCATCCAGCTGGCGCAGGCGGTGGCGGAGAAGGTGCGCCAGGCCCCCGACCCGGCCCGCGCCGTGGTCGGCCTGAAGAACCACGGCCTGACCATCACCGGGCGAACGCTGGCGGACATCTTCGATCGGCTGGAGGCGGGCTTCATCCGCCAGGTTCCCATGTCATAGGCACCTGATGACCATCCGCCCGCCGGGACAGGCTTCCTGGCCCGGAGCAGCGAAATTGTGAGCCGCGATGCGGGCGCTCCTATTCAACCCCACCATCCCACGGTTCGCCGTCACACGACTCTCGGCAGGTATCAGCCGGCGGGCCCTGTGGGGGCGCTTCTCCCCGCTGCAGTACACCCAGGTGCCGGATCCACCGCTGCCCGCCGCGAATTGGGTTCGGGTGAACACGCGCCTGGGGGGGATCTGCGGGAGCGACCTCTCCATGCTCCACCTGCACACCAGTATGGTGACCTCAGCCTACACCTCCTTCCCTTTTGTGCCCGGGCACGAGAGCGTGGGCACCGTGGTTGAGGTGGGTCCGGCGGTGACCGACCTGGCGGTGGGGCAGCGGGTGACTGTGGAGCCCATCCTGCCCTGCCTCGCCCGCGGGATCGACCCACCCTGCAGCAACTGCGCGGCGGGGGATTACAACCTGTGCCTGCGCTTCACGGAGGGGCAGATCAGCCCCGGGCTGTTCATCGGCTACTGCCGGGACACCGGGGGAAGCTGGGGGGAGAACTTCGTGGCCCACCGTTCGCAGGTCTTCCCCGTGCCCGACCACGTCAGCGACGGCAACGCCCTGCTGGCGGAGCCCCTGGCGGTGGCCGTTCACCCGCTGCTGCGGCACCGGCCGGCGGATGGCAGCACCGTTCTGGTGGTCGGCGGCGGTGTGATCGGGCAGTGTGCTGTCGCCGCTATTCGCGCCCTGCATCTGCCCGTGCGTGTGGTGGCCCTGGTGAAGTATGCCTTCCAGGCGGAGATGGCTCGCCGCCTGGGCGCGGATGCGGCTCTGCTGCTGGGCAGGGGGGACGTGCACTACGATGCCATCGCCGAGCTCACGGGCGGGATTCTGCGCCGACCCCTGCTGGGCAAGCGCGTGCTCATCGGCGGTTGCGATCTGACGCTGGAGTGCGTGGGCTCCTCCCGCAGCGTCGATGACGCCCTCCGGCTCACCCGGCCCGGAGGGAGGGTGGTGATCCTGGGCCTGGCCGCCACGCTGCGGGGGGTGGATTGGGGGCCGATCTGGCTGACGGAGCTCACCGTCACCGGCAGCCATGTCTACGGCGTGGAGACGTGGAACGGGGAGCGGCGGCGCACCATGGAGATCGTCCTGGAGTGGATGGCCGCGGGGCGCGTGGACCTGGCGCCGCTGCTCACCCACCTTTACCCCCTGGGGGCCTACCCCCAGGCCTTCACCACCGCCATGGGAAAGGCCAGGACCGGTGCCTTCAAGGTGGCCTTTCAGTTCGGCCGGACGGTCTAGACGTAGAGGTTGGCCTCCAGGGGGAATCGGGTTGTCGCCCGATACCCGCCCCCGGTCCCTCCTGGTACCGTGAGAGGCGGGATATTCATGCGCCGCCGCGTCGAGGTCTTCATCGGCCCATTTGGCAGCGGCAAGACTGAAGTGGCCCTCAATCGCAGCCTCCTGCTGGCGGCGCGGGGGGCTGCGGTTACCCTGGTCGACCTGGACATCGTGGATCCCTTCTTCCGCGCCAGGCAGGTGCGGGAAGTCCTGGCGCAGGCGGGCGTCTCCCTCGTGGCCCCCGAGGGCAAGTGGTCGGAGGCCGACCTGCCGCTACTCATCCCCCAGGTGTTTGAAGCCCTGCAGCGACCCGGCTCCATTCTCCTGGATGTGGGCGGGGAGGCGCAGGGCGCCCTCGTCCTGCGCCAGGTACGCGCCCTGCTGCCGGAGGACGCCGAGGTCTTCCTGGTGGTCAACCCCTACCGCCCGGTCATGGGTACGGCGCTACGCATCGCCGAGATGGGGCAGGCCCTGGAGGCCGCCGGGAATGTGACCGTAACCGCCCTGGTCAGCGTGCCGCACCTGGGGGAGGAGACCAGCGCAGAAGTGGTGCAGCAGGGACATGCCGTCGTCTGCGCCGCGGCGGCCCTGCTGGGGGTGCCGGTGCGCTGGCTGGCCGTGCGCGAGCCGCTGCTGGGGAGCGCGCCGCCGGGGACGGAGATCCTGCCGCTGCGTCTGTTCATGCGGCCCCCCTGGGAGGTACCGGAGTGGGCCGCCTCGGCGCAGACCTCGCGCGTGGGAGGCGGACCGCATGGCCAGGATCGTCATTGACCAGGAGCGGTGCAAAGGGTGCCAGCTCTGCGTGCAGTTCTGCCCGCCGAGGGTGCTGACCATGAGCTCCCGCCTGAACAGCCGCGGCTTCTACACCGTGGAGCTGATGGACGAGGGACGCTGCACCTCCTGCGCTGCCTGCGCGCTGGTCTGTCCGGACGTGGTCATCACCGTCTTCAAGCCCGAGCGGGTCAGGGCGGCCTGAGGGAATGAGGTGAGGCCGGTGGAGCGGATGCTGATGAAGGGGAACGAGGCTATTGCCGAGGCGGCGCTGCGCGCCGGGGTGCAGGCGTACTTCGGCTATCCCATCACCCCGCAGAGCGAGCTGCCCGAGTACATGGCGCGGGAGCTGCCGGGCCGCGGCGGGGTCTTCCTGCAGGCGGAGTCCGAGGTGGCCGCCATCAACATGGTCTACGGCGCGGGAGGCGCCGGAGCCCGGGTGATGACCTCGACCAGCAGCCCGGGGGTCAGCCTGATGCAGGAGGGGCTCTCCTACCTGGTGGGGGCAGAGGTGCCCTGCGTGATCGTAAACATGGTGCGCGGCGGCCCCGGCCTGGGCAACATCGCCCCGGCTCAGAGCGACTACTTCCAGGCCACCAGGTCAGCAGGCCACGGCGACGGTCGGCTGATCGTCCTGGCGCCGTCCACCATCCAGGAGGCGGCCGACCTGACCATCCTGGCCTTCGACCTGGCGGAGCGCTACCGCAACCCGGTGATGATCCTGGGCGACGGGATCCTGGGTCAGATGATGGAGCCGGTGAGCTTCCCCCCGCCGGTGCAGCGGCAGCGGGACCTTTCCTGGGCCACCACCGGTGCCGGTGAAGGGCCGCGCCGCCTGATCAACTCCATCTACCTGGATCCCGACGAGCTGGAGCAGCACAACCTGCACCTGCTGGAGAAGTACCGCCGGGCGCAGCAGGAGGAGGTGCGCTGGGAGGCCTACCGCATGGAGGATGCGCGGCTGGCGGTGGCTGCCTACGGACTGGCGGCGCGGGTGGCCCGCTCGGCGGTGGATCGGGCACGGGCTCAGGGGATCGCCGCCGGCCTGCTGCGGCCGGTCACCCTCTTCCCCTTCCCCGTGGCCGCCTTCCGCCAGGCAGCGGAACAGGTGCGTGCCTTCCTGGTCGTGGAGATGAGCGCCGGGCAGATGGTGGAGGACGTGCGCCTGGCCGTGGAGGGCCGCGCTCCCGTGCGCTTCTACGGGCGGTTGGGAGGCGTGGTCCCCACGCCGCCGGAGGTGGTGCAGCAGATCGAGCAGCTGGCCGCGGAGGTGGCGCCATGAAGCAGGTCACAGCGCGGCCGAAGGTGCTCTTGGACGTCCCTATGCACTACTGCCCCGGGTGCACCCACGGGGTGGCGCACCGGCTTGTCGCTGAGGCTATTGACGAGCTCGGCATCCGCGGCAGGACCATCGGGGTGGCCTCAGTGGGTTGCTCCGTCTTCATGTACAACTACTTCGACCTGGACTTCCAGCAGGCCGCTCACGGCCGCGCCCCGGCGGTGGCCACGGGGATCAAGCGCGTCCTGCCCGACCGCATCGTCTTCACCTACCAGGGGGACGGCGATCTGGCGGCCATCGGCACGGCGGAGATCGTCCACGCCGCCAACCGGGGAGAGAACATCACCGTGATCTTCATCAATAATGCCGTCTACGGCATGACCGGCGGGCAGATGGCTCCCACCACGCTGCTGGGCATGCGCACCACCACCACGCCCTTCGGGCGTGACGCCAGGCAGGCCGGCTATCCCATTCGCGTGGTAGAGCTGTTAAACACGCTGCGCGGCCCCGCCTACCTGGCCCGAGTGGCTCTGGCCGGTCCGGGAAACATCCACAGGGCGAAGAAGGCCATTCGCCGCGCCTTCCAGACCCAGGTGGAGGGCAAAGGCTTCTCCCTGGTGGAGGTCCTGTCCACCTGCCCGGTGACCTGGGGGCTGCCGCCGGTGGAGGCGGTCCGCTGGCTGGAGGAACACATGCTGCCGGAGTTCCCCCTGGGTGAGTTCAGGACGCCTGAGCCCCGGGAGGCAGTCCTGATGCCGCTGGGTGGGGGGAAGGAAGGGTAGCCGGTGGCCACGACGGAGCTGGTGATCGCGGGGTTCGGCGGCCAGGGCATCCTCTTCCTGGGGGAGGTACTGGCGCACGCCGCCGTGGTGGAAGGCAAGAACGTGACCTGGATGCCCGCCTACGGGCCGGAGCAGCGGGGAGGGACGGCCACCTGCACGGTGGTCATCGCCGACGAGCCCATCGGCTCTCCGGTGGTTTCCGACCCGCCGGCAGTCATCGTCATGAACCGCCCTTCCCTGGAGAAGTTCGAGCCGCGAGTGCGCAGTCGCGGGCTGCTTATCGTTAACTCCTCGATTGTGGACCGCCCGGTGCGGCGAGGCGACGTGCGTGTGCTCCTGGTGGACGCGGTACGGGAGGCGACCGCGCTGGGAGATGCCCGGGCGGCCAACATGGTGCTCCTGGGGGCCTTCCTGGCTGCCGAGCCGGTGGTCTCCCTGCCGGCCGTGGAGCAGGCCCTGCGCCAGATGTTGCCGCCCGACCGGGCGGCACTGGTGACGCTCAACCTCTCGGCCATCGCCCGCGGGAGGGAGGTCGCCCGGGAGCAGTTGCTGTTGCAGCGGGTGTAGGAGCGCCGGTCCACCGGTTGCAGGCGGGCCAATCGAAGCGGGTGCTGCGCGTCCCTCCCCCCGCCATCCCGCTCGTATCCTTGCCTGCCGTGAGTACCGATGCCGTGCGCAGACTGCCCCCGGTGGCAACGACGTGTGGTGGAGACGATGGATCGTGAATGATCTCACATGTGGATGCACGGGGCAAGGGGCACCAGGCCCTCCGGGGAAAGGGAACATACGCGTTGCATGGGGTGAGGGATGACCACCGTCTTTCTCCGGGGCGGATCGGGGTCAACCGCGCCGGAGTGGACGAGGGGATCATGCTCAACGCCGCCGGGTACGTCACCGAATGCATGCACGACGTCTACGGGCGCCCACCCCCTGCGGCAGAGTGACCATCCGGGCCACCGCCCAGACCTATGTCCCCACGGAAGTCGTCTTCGACCAGCGGGGGCAGGCCGTGAAGCGGGTTACCTTCGGCGGGGTCGTGTCGGCCGGCCTCATGGTGGTGAACACCGTCTACCTGCACCTGATGGAGCGGATCCGCGAGTTCGGCGTGATCATGGCCTGGGCGCCGGCCGGCGCGCTGTGGCCATCATGGTGCTGTGGGAGAGCTTATGGCTGTGTGTGAGCGGCGCCGTCGCCGGGACGCTGGCCGGGTTGCTACTGGTCTCGCGCCTGGGCCCCGGCTTCAGCCTGCCTGTGGTTCTCCAGGAAGGAGGCGGTCTTCGGCTATCCGCGCATCCTCTACGCCAGCATCCGGCCTCCGGCAGCGGCAAGAGCACCTTGCCCCACCTCGTGGGCGGGCTGGACCATTCCACCGACGGGGAGGTGTAGTTCGAGGGTCAGCGCATCGACCGGCTGGACCGCAACCGGCTGGCGCACCTGCGGTTGTGGAACGTCGGCTACGTATTTCAGGCCTACAACCTCATCCCGGTGCTCACGTCCATGGAGAACCGCGGCCTTCGTGCTGAAGCTGCTTAGGGTAGGCGGACGGAGCGGGAGCGCGTGGCCTGCCGCGCGCTGGAGCAGGATGCGCATCGGTCTGTGACAGCGCAATCGGTTCTGCGCCCGATGGGCGCCGCCGGACGACGGTGCGATGCTGAAGCCGGGCGCAGCGGCTGGCCGCCCTGGAGCAGGTCAGCGGCTACTGGGTGGCCAAAGTGGTCATGGCCGTATCCGATGGCATGCCGGTCATGCTGGTGCTCCCGGTGCCGTACCGGGTGGCCCTGGTTCGGCTGAAGGAGGCGCTGGGCGCGATGTCGGTCCGCCTGGCCCGGGAGGAGGAGTTCGCCCACCTGTTCCCCGACTGCGAGGTGGCGCCGTGCCGGCGTCCCCGGGTGGGTGACTTCGCCCTCTCCCCCCGGGCGGCCTGAGCCCTTCGGACACGGCTGGAGGGAGGACGGTCTTGAGCCAGCGTGTCCTCCGCCATACGCTCCTGACGCTTGCCCGCAGCGGCAGGGCGCGGCAGGCGGTGACCCGCACCCCGTTCTTCCGCCCGGCAGTGCGCCGCTTCATTGCCGGGGAGACGCTGGAGGAGGCGCTGGCGGTAGTGGCGCAGCTCAATGCCCGGGGCCTGCTGGCCACGCTGGACGTCCTGGGGGAGGCCACGGTCAGCGAGGCGGATGCACGGGCGGCGGCGTCGGCCTACATGGAGGTCCTGGAGGCCATCGCCCGGACCGGGCTGCAGGCCAACGTCTCCCTCAAGCTCTCCCAGCTGGGGCTGGACATCTCCCCGGACCTGGCCACCGAGCTGCTGGGCAGCGTTGTGCAGCAGGCGGCGGCGCTTGGGAACTTCGTCCGTGTAGACATGGAAGACAGCAGCCGCCTGCCGGCTACCCTTCAAGTATTCGACCGCGTCTGGGATGCAGGGTGGCGCAACATCGGCATCGTACTGCAGGCCTACCTCTACCGCACCCCCGAGGACGCGGAGCGCTACATCCGTCGGGGCGTGAACATCCGGCTGTGTAAGGGCGCATACGACGAACCGCCGGCAGTGGCCTTCCCGCGCAAGGCGGACGTGGACCGCCAGTTTGCCCGCCTGAGCCATCGCCTGCTTACAGCCGGGACCTATGTGGCCATCGCCACCCACGATGAGTCCCTGATCGCCCATGCCCGCGCGGTGGCCGCCGCCTATGCCATCCCCTCCACCCGCTACGAGTTTCAGATGCTTTACGGCATCCGCCGCGATCTGCAGGAGGCGCTGGTGGGTCAGGGATATCGCCTCCGCGTCTATGTGCCCTTCGGCACCCACTGGTATCCTTATTTCATGCGCCGCCTGGCGGAGCGGCCGGCCAATGTCCTCTTCCTGGCCAGGCACCTGGTCCGCGGGTAGACCCCAGCCGGTGTGAGCCTGGCCGCCCCGGTCGCGCCGGCCTCCGCAAGGACGGCGGCGCCCGGGCGCTGGAGGGGGAGATGGCACGCAAGGCCGGAAGCGGACGCCTGGACACCATCACCGCCGCGGTGGAGGTGCTGGAAGGACGCAGTACCCGCCGCGGGCTGGCCCGCCTCCTGCCCTTCCTCGGCCCGGCCTTCGTCGCCAGCGTGGCCTACATCGACCCGGGGAACTTCGCCACCAACATCCAGGGCGGGGCGGAGTTCGGCTATCTGCTTCTGTGGGTCATCCTGGCCAGCAACCTGACGGCCATGCTGGTGCAGGCCCTCTCCGCCAAGCTGGGCATCGCCACGGGTCGCAACCTGGCGGAGCTGTGCCGCGACCAGTTCTCCCGGCCCGTGGTCTGGGCCATGTGGGTGATCAGCGAGCTGGTGGCCATGGCCACCGACCTGGCGGAGTTCCTGGGGGCGGCGCTGGGGTTCTACCTGCTGCTGCGCATCCCCCTGCTGCCGGCGGCCTTGCTCACCGGAGTCGTCACCCTGGCGATCCTGGCGCTGGAGCGCCGCGGCTTTCGGGCCATCGAGGCGGTGATCACTGCCTTTGTGGGGGTGGTGGCACTGTGTTACGTGGTCGAGACGATCCTGGACCGGCCGAACTGGCTCTCCGTGGCCCGCCACGCCGTCGTCCCCGGGTTCGCCGGCACGGAATCCGTCCTGCTGGCCGCGGGCATCCTGGGCGCCACCGTCATGCCTCACGCGGTCTTCCTGCACTCGGCGCTGACGCAGCGCCGCATCGTCCCCCGCGATGGTGCCCAGGCGCGGCGCATCTTCCGCTTTGAGGTCATCGACGTGATCATCGCCATGGGCCTGGCCGGGCTGGTTAACGCGGCGATGCTGATCATGGCCGCCTCCACCTTCTACGCGCGGGGGCTCACCGAGATCGCCAGCATCGAGGAGGCCTACCGCACCCTGACCCCCCTGCTGGGGCCGGCCAGCAGCACGGTATTCGCCGTCTCCCTGCTCGCCTCCGGCCTCTCCTCCTCTACGGTGGGGACCATGGCCGGGCAGGTGATCATGCAGGGCTTCCTGCACCGGCAGATCCCCATCTGGCTGCGTCGCCTGGTGACCATGGCCCCGGCCATCGCGGTCATCGCCATGGGGCTGGACCCCACCCGCACCCTGGTCATCAGCCAGGTGATCCTCAGCTTCGGCCTGCCCTTTGCCCTGGTACCTTTGGTCCGCTTCACCAGCCGCCGCGTCCTCATGGGGGAGCTGGTCAACGGGACCGGGACCACAGTGGTGGCGGGGGTGCTGGTGGCCATGATCATTGCCCTGAATCTGTTTCTGCTTTACCGGATTGCCGCGGGAGGCTAGCCCATGTTCCGTCACATGCTGGTCCCTCTGGATGGCTCGCGGCTGGCGGAGGCCGTGCTCCCGGTCGCCGCCACCCTGGCCCGGGCCCTGGACGCGCAGGTCACCCTGCTGCACGTGGTCGAGCCGGGTGCCCCGCCCACGGTGCACGGCGACGTGCACCTGACGCGGGCGGGGGAGGCGGATGGCTACCTGCGCGGGGTGGCGGAGGCGATGGTCGCCCAAGGAGTGCGGGCGGACGTAGCGGTGGACCAGGGGGCCGACGTGGCCGGGGTCATCGCCAGGCGTGCGGCCAGCCTGGGCGTGGACCTGATCGTCCTGTGTACCCACGGCCGCGGCGGGGTGCGGGCGCTGCTCTTCGGGCGGGTGGCAGAACAGGTCCTGGCGCGGGGGACGGTTCCCGTGCTGCTCATGGCTCCCACCGCGGTGCGACGTGAGCAGGTCTGGACCGTCCGCCGGCTGCTTGTCCCGCTGGATGGCAGCCCTATGGCCGAAGCCGCGCTGCCCGCGGCGGCAGCGCTGGCCCGCGCCCTGGTCGCGGAGGTGGCCCTGGTGATGGTAGTGCCCACGGTGGCCACCATCGCCGACGACCGGGCAACGGCCGCCCGTCTCATGCCCACCGCCGGAGCCGCGCTGCTGGACGTCGAGGCGGAGCAGGCGGTGACGTACCTGCAGGAGATCACGGCGCGGCTGGTGCGGGAGGGGGTGAGGGTGGCCGCGTCCGTAGAGCGGGGCGAGGCGGTCCGCGTGCTCCTGGACCGGCTGGCAGGTCCGGAGGTGGACCTGCTGGTGATGGCCACCCACGGTCGCTCGGGCGTCTCCGCGGTGTGGGCGGGTAGTGTGGCCTCCCGCCTGGTGGCCCGCGCCTCCCGCCCCGTGCTGCTTATCCGCATCCCCCGCGGCGACAGCCAGGCGAGCCTGCAACTCGACCTTCCACGGAGCGGGTGATGGTGGTACTGGTGGATGGAGAGTACGCCAAGGAGACGACGGTGGCCTGACCTCCCGGTCCGCGTGTCGTCGCTGGAGAGGGGAGGCAGGGAGATGACAGGGGAGCAGCAGGCAGCGGGTCCGGAGGTGCGGGTGCGACGCATCCTCTTTCCCACCGATTTCTCCCCGGGGGCGGAGACGGCTGCCCACTGGGCGGAGGTGATGCGCCGCACCTTCGGCGCGGAGCTCGTGATCCTGCACGTGCTCGACCTGAGCCTGGCGGGGCTGGCCGGGCTTTCCACGCAGGTGGCCATGATGCCGGCCGTGGACGAGCTGGTGGAGCGGGTGCGTGCGGAAACTGCGGAGGAGATGGCCCGGCTGCAGGCACGTTTCCCCCAGGCGCGGACGGTGTTGCGGGAGGGCTCCACCCGGCCGACCATCCTGCAGGTGGCCGAGGAGGTTGGAGCCGACCTGATCGTCATGGGCACCCACGGGCGCACCGGCCTGGCCCGCGTCCTCCTGGGCAGCGTGGCGGAGTACGTGGTGCGGCACAGCCGCATCCCGGTGCTGACCATCCGGGAAGCAGAGTCAAAGTGACCTGAGATTCACCGGCGCGGTCCCGCAGCCCGCACGGCCTCGGGGACCTGGTGGGCAAACTGCGCGAAGTTCTGGGCGAACATCTCCGCCAGCTTTTGCGCCTGCAGGTCGTAGGCCCCCCCATCCCCCCACGTCTCCCGGGGATTGAGGATCTCCGCAGGAACGTCAGGGACGGCGGTAGGGACGGCCAGGCCGAAGACGGGGTCAGGTCGCAGGGGCACCTCCTCCAGGGCGCCGTCCAGGGCGGCGCGGACCATGGCCCTGGTGTACTCCAGGCGGATGCGCCGGCCGACGCCGTACGGGCCGCCGCTCCATCCGGTGTTGACCAGCCAGGTGGCCACGCCGTGGCGGCGGAGGCGCTCGCCCAGCATCTCCGCGTAAACGATGGGAGAGAGGGCCATAAACGGCGCGCCGAAGCAGGCGCTGAAGGTGGCCTGCGGCTCGGTGACGCCCCGCTCGGTGCCCGCCACCTTGGCCGTATACCCGGAGAGGAAGTGGTACATGGCCTGGGGGGGAGAGAGGCGGGCGATGGGCGGAAGGATCCCGAAGGCGTCGGCGGTAAGCATGATGACGGCGCGCGGGTGGCTGCCCAGCCCGTCGCGGGTGGCGTTGGGGATGTGCGTGATGGGGTACGCCGCCCGGGTGTTCTCGGTAAGGGAATCGTCGTCCAGGTCCACCCTGCCTGTAGTACTGTCGAAGCCCACGTTCTCCAGAATGGTGCCGAAGCGGCGGGTGGTCTCGTAGATCTCCGGCTCCGCCTGGGGGGAGAGGCGGATCACCTTGGCATAGCAGCCCCCCTCACAGTTGAAGATACCGCGGTCGCTCCACCCGTGCTCGTCGTCGCCGATGAGGCGGCGTGCCGGGTCGGCGGAAAGGGTGGTCTTGCCGGTCCCCGAGAGGCCGAAGAAAATGGCCACATCACCTCCAGAGCCCATGTTCGCCGAGCAGTGCATGGAGAGCACACCCCGCTGCGGAAGCAGGTAGTTGAGCAGCGTGAAGACCGACTTCTTGATCTCCCCTGCGTAGTGGGTGCCCCCGATAAGGACCAGGCGCTGTCCGAAGTGGATGACGATGAAAACCTCTGAGCGGGTGCCGTCCAGCTCGGGGATGGCGTGGAAGTTGGGCGCGTGAATTACGGTGAACTGGGGAACATGGGCGGGCAGCTCCGCCCGGTGGGGGCGGATGAACATGACCCGGGCGAAGAGGCTGTGCCAGGCGGTCTCGGTGATCACCCGCAGGGGAAGGCGGTATTCCGGGTCAGCGCAGACAAAGCAGTCCTGGACGAACAGGTCCTTCCCCTGGAAGTAGGCCAGCAGGCGACGGTGCAGGAGATCAAACTGCTCTGGCGGCATGGGCCGGTTCACCGGCCCCCACCAGATGTGCTCTGCGCTGGATGGCTCCTGCACCACGAACTTGTCGTTGGGGGAACGCCCTGTGTGATGTCCGGTGCGCACCACCAGCGGGCCCAGGTGCGCCAGCCGGCCCTCCCGGCGCCGGATGGCCTCCTCGTAGAGCTGCGGTGTGGTCAGGTTCCAGTAAATGTTGTTCACGTTGCGGAAACCGTGGTGCTCCACCCCATACCGACTGTGGACGCCCGGCGTTTCCATGGACGCTTCCTCCCGACAGTTCGAGGCGTGTTGGAGAGTGTTCGCCTGCCGCAGGCCCGGCCCCTGGCCGGGATTGCGATCCCGAGGAGTTTGAGGCCAGGGAGGGGCGCTGGCAGGGAAGAGAGATGCGGCCAGGGAGGACGACCGGCGGGTCGGGGGCGAAGGCTAGTCTGATCTGATGCCTGCAGCGGCAGCATCGGCGCCGCGCGCTCCCGCGGAGCGAGAATGAAGAGACACCCCGAGAGGCTGGTCCTGGCGGCCGGCCGGGTGATCACCCCCCGGGGTGACCTCACACCGGCGGTGGTCACCGTCGTCGGCGAGCGTATCGTGACGGTGCGCCAGGGAAGGGCGCGCCGCGCCGATCTGTCCGCACCTGAGGGCATTCTGGCGCCGGGGCTGATCGACCTGCAGGTCAATGGCGCATCCGGCGTCGACTTCCTCTCGGTGGGAACGGGCACCCGCCTGGAGGGCGTCTGCCGCTACCTTCTCTCCACGGGAGTGACCGCGTTCCTGCCGACGCTGATTACAACGCGGCCTCCCCGTCTGCGCGCCGCGCTGGCCTGGTGGCGGCGTACCGCGGCGGAGCTGCAGGCGCCCCGTGTCCTCGGCCTGCACCTGGAGGGGCCGTTCCTCCATCCGGCGTTCAGGGGAGCGCACGACCCCCGGCTCCTCCGCCCCCCTGACGGCGGCCTGGTGAGACTGCTGGACGAGGCGCCGGGGCTGGTGCGCATGGTCACCCTGGCTCCGGAACTGCCCGGAGCGGACCGCCTCATCGAGGAGTTGCGGCGGCGTGGCTGTGTGATCTCGGCCGGGCACACGGCGGCTGCCTACGAGCAGGCCATGCTGGCCTTTGCCCGCGGCGTCCACGTGGTAACCCACCTGTTCAATGCCATGCGCGGTCTGCACCACCGGGAGCCGGGTCTGGCCGCTGCGGCGCTGGATCACCCCCGCGTCACCGTGGGGCTGATCGCCGACCTGGTCCACGTGCACCCGGCGATGGTCCGGCTGGCCGTGCGCCTGAAGGGCTGGAGGCGGGTGGCCCTGGTGACCGACGCCATCGCTGCCGCCGGCCAGCGGGTGCGCACCACCCGGCTGGCCGGCCGGCGCGTGCGGATCACAGACGCGCCGCGCCTGGCCGACGGTACCCTGGCCGGGAGCATCCTGGCGCTGGATCAGGCTGTGCGCAATGTGGTGGCCCTGGGCGTGCCCCTGCGCCAGGCCGTGCTTATGGCCTCGGCAGTCCCGGCGCGGGTTTTGCAGCGGCGGGATCTGGGGCGCATCGCCCCCGGTGCCCGCGCGGACCTGGTCCTGTTCGACCGGGAGCTGCGTGTGGTCGAGGTGTTTGTGGGAGGGCGGCGGGTCTACGGAGAGTGACCGCTTCCCCCGGGCGGTAGCAGGTGAGATTTCTCAGACGTAATCCTGATACTAGTACGTGACGTCTAGGATGAGTCAATGTCGATGACACTCGGGACGGAGGCCGCAGTGGCCGCAGCCGCGCGATTGAGGCAATGGGTGGTGTCGAGAGTTTTGTGCAAAAGCCTTTGAGCGGGAACGCATCCCCCACCGGGTATTGAGGCCGCTGATCACCGCATAGGTGATGCGGTCACAGCTGGCCAGGTTGGTGAAGCAACTCATCGGGTGGACCCGCTGCCAGATTTCCCGGAAGGCTCGCTCAATGCCATTGGTGTGCCGTATGAAGATGTCGGGTGCCCTCTTCAGTAGCCGCACGAATAACCCAGCTACGTTAAGGTGAGACCATCCGGGAGAGGGGCACTCGGGAGCACGCAGGACGGGCAGGCGGGTGACGTACCATGAGCTGCGAGCCCGCGTTAGTAGTTGGCCGCCCCTGCGACTGGCCCGGATGCGCTGCGAGCGCGAATCTGTTGGTGTCGTGCTGCCCGCCGGGCTCCCATTTCGGGGGGATGCCGTTGCGCTTCATCGACCTAGTGTCCTGAACCAGAAATTCGTTGACAATTTTCTTGTGGTGCGGTATGGTGGGGCAAAGCGAGGTGACCGTCACGATGCGTCGAGGTCGTCCCCTGCCGCCCCTGACCTTGACCGCCGAC
>JAVKIA010000037.1 GCA_031459715.1 Armatimonadota bacterium
GTGAAAATCTGCCATGAACCCGGCATTTAATCGGGTATTTAGGGGCCACAAAGGTAAGGTGATGGCGTAACGCCATCCCGGAGAGGGCTGATATACTCGGGTCGCCGGGCGAGTGGCTCAGCGGCAGAGCGCCTCCCTTACACGGAGGAGGACGCAGGTTCAAATCCTGCCTCGCCCACCACAATGAAATTCCTGAGTACCCGGCTGCCAATTTCCCTCCTCTCTTACACAAGTCTGGAGACTCTCGGCCCGCCCGGAGACGTGCCCAGGGAGGAGCTATCATTAACGTGCCGGGCCTGACCTCCGTGGGTGCCCGGGCCGGACCTTGTATTGGCCTCCAGCCGGAGGAGCGAAGACAGCAGGATCCCTCGGCCAGGGTGGCGCGCCCTCGAGAGGTATGGGGCGTCGCCACGCGAACCCTATTCTTAGATATATGGGCGTTAGTTGCGCGGTAAGGAGGTGGGAAGTATGGGACGGCGAACCCTACTTGCTCTCCTGCTGATCCTTGCTCTCACCGGTGTCCACGACGTGCTGGCTCAGCGAGGGCCGATTCCCATCGGTCTCAGCGCGCCGCTTACCGGCCCTGCCGCGCCTGACGGCCTAAGCGTCCGCCAGGCGGTGGAGGTGGGCGTCAAGCAAATCAACGCCGCCGGGGGCGTCCTGGACCGCCAGATCCAGCTGGTGGTCTACGACGACCAGGCCGCTCCTCCGCAGGGGGTAGCGGTAGCGCAGCGTCTGATCGAGCGTGACCGAGTGGTAGCCGCCGTAGGCGGATCGTATAGCGGCGCCACCAGGGGAGCAGCACCCATCTTCCAGCAGAACCGTGTGCCCTTCGTCGTGGCGTACGCGGTGCATCCGGACATCACGAAGGCCGGCCCCTATGTCTTCCGCGTCGGCTTTCTGGGACCGGTGGAAGGTGCGGGTGCCGCCGAGGCCGCCCGGCTGTACTTCAACGCCCAGCGCGTTGCCATGATGACCATGGATAACGACTTCGGCCGGGCCCTGGCTCAGGGGTTCCGCGAGCGGGGAGCCAAGATCGGCCTGAACATCGTGGGCGAAGTCATCTATCCCCTGGGCGAGAAAGATATGGCTCCACACGTCACCCGCGTGCGCGGCATGAATCCCGACTTGGTCTTCGTCAGCGGGTACTTCAACGAGGCAGCCCTCATTGTGCGGGCCATACGCCAGCTGGGAGTGCGCGCGCAGATCCTGGGCGAAGAGGGATTCGACTCGCCCAAGTTTCTGGAGCTGGCCGGACCGGCGGCCGAAGGCGTCGCCATCGTGACCAATCTCAACCGAGACGACCCCCGAGCGGTGGTGCAGGCCTTCCTCCGGGACTACCGGGCCGCTTACAAGATGGAGGCGGACATGGTGGGCGCCTCAGCCTACGACGCGCTGCGCATCATTGTGGACGGGCTGAGGCGGGCGGGCACCACGGACCCAGCCAAGTTGCGAGATGCCATCGCCGCCACCCGTAACTTTAATGGCGTCACAGGAGTGCTGTCCTTTACAGCTTCGCGGGAGACGATCAAGCCCATCCAGGTCCAGATGGTGAAGGGCGGCCAGTTCCGGTACTTCGGCGTGATCACCGACCCAGAGATTATCACGCCACCCTAGGGCGGCACCAGATCCTGGAGTTTGACGGTCGGTCGCCTCCGGCACGGCATAGACCGATCGGAGGCGACGCCGGACAGGGAGGGACCCGCCGCACTGCATCCGGGGGCCTTGTATGCTTGGGCAGCAGGTCATCAACGGTTTGACCATGGGGGCGATCTATGCCGTCATCTCCCTGGGGCTGACCCTGGTCTACGGCGCGCTGCGTATCCTGCATGTGGCCCACGCCGGCATCTATGTGTTGGGCGGCTACGCCGGGCTGGTGGCGTATGCGCACACGGGTAGCCTGCTACTGGCCTTCCTCCTGGCCATGACAGTCAGCGGGCTGGCCGGGGTGATCGTGCAGCGTTGGATCTACCTGCCCCTCCTCCCTCAGCCACGGATCATCCCCCTTATCGCTAGCATTGGACTATTCATCGCGCTGGAGGACCTGCTCCGCATCGCAGCCGGCCCCTACTCCCTCGCCTTCTCCGTACGGGTTCCAGTGCCGTCCGTCGCGCTTGGTGCTGTCGCTCTCACCTCCGCCCAACTGCTCGTGGTCACTGTGGGGGTGCCGCTTTTGGCGCTGACCTGGTGGGTGCTCACCCGGACGAAGGTCGGCCTGGCATGGCGGGCGCTGGCGGAGGACCTGGAGATGGCGCAGATGAGCGGCGTCGATGTGAACCGGGCGGTGGGGCTCAACTTCCTCGTGGGCTCGGCGCTGGCCGGCGCCGCAGGGGTGCTGGTGGGAATCTTCTTCAACGCCGTGGAGCCCACCATGGGGGACATGCCAGCATACAAGGGTCTTGCCATCATCGTGCTGGGCGGCCTGGGTTCCTACACAGGTGCTGTGGTGGCTTCCTTGCTCTTGGGAGTGGTGGAGGCGGTAGCCATCGGCACCATCGGTCTGCTACCGCGGGATGCCCTGGCATTCATTGCCCTTATTCTGATCCTGCTGGTCCGACCGCAGGGATTGTTCGGCAAGCGGTAGTCCCGTGCCCATCGCCTTCGGCCTCTACCACGTCACCGTCGCCATCACCGCCGGGATCTTCGTCGTCCTGGCCATCGGGTTGAACATCATCGCAGGGTATGCAGGCCAGCCTAACCTCGGCCACGCGGCCTTCTGGGGGATCGGCGCCTACACCCAGGCCATTCTGGTCACGCGTTACGGCCTCTCCTTCTGGGAGGCGCTTCCCCTGGCGACCCTGATCACCGCGGTCATCGGCGGCGCACTGGGCACAATCAGCATCCGCCTGAGGGAAGACTTCCTGGCCATCACGACCATCGGGATCAACTTCGTTGTGGTCTCGATCTTCCTGTACATGCCGTTCTTCGGGGGCAGCCTGGGGATCAGCGGAGTTCTCCCCCCGACGCTGCTCGGCGTACCCATTACCAAGCCAGGGTATCTGGCGCTGGTAGGGCTGGTGGTGGCCGCTCTTGTGGCCCTCGATCTGCGGCTGAGAGCCTCCTGGCTGGGCACGGGCTGGGCAGCACTGCGTGAGGACGAGGTGGCCGCGGAGGCTTGCGGCGTCGACACCCGCCGGTTCAAGATCGCAGCCTTCGTGGTGGGAACCGCCATCGCCGGTCTGGCCGGGGGTCTCTACGCGCATTTCATCCAGTTCGTGGAGTATCGGGATTTCGGGTTCCTCTCCTCGGTGGCCGTCCTCAGCATGGTGGCGGTTGGAGGACTGGGCACGCTACGGGGGGCCATCGCAGGGGCTATCCTGCTCACGGTGCTTCCCGAGGTCTTCCGTGCCGTTAGCGAGTACCGGATGCTCCTTTATGGGGCCACCCTGGTGCTCGTCATGCGCTATCAGCCCGCAGGCCTGCTGGGAGCACACTCCTGGCTTGGCCGACTCATCGATCGGCGCCGCGCACCCCCTGAGGCCCCGCCTCAGGTGCCCTTCGTGCCCGCCGGACCCGGGACCGGGCACGCCCCAGCGGAGAATGTCCCGCTGCTTGAGGTCCGCGGGGTAGCCAAGCGCTTCGCCGGCCTGTGGGCGGTCCGGGAGATCTCGTTGCAGGTCCGAGGCGGAGAGATCGTCGGTATCATCGGCCCGAACGGCGCCGGCAAGACCACCCTGTTTAACATCATCTCGGGTCTCCTCTCCGCGGACCGCGGCGAGGTCCTGCTGCGCGGAAGGCCGATCACCGGGCTGCCACCATCGACGATCGCCCGCATGGGCGTGGGACGGACCTTCCAGATCACCCGGCCCTTCTCGGGGCTGTCGGTCCTGATGAACGTCGTGGTACCCCTCGGTCACCGCGTCTACCCGGGCGCTTGGGCCGCAGTAGGCCGCAGCCTGACTGCCCCCATTCAGGCACGCGCGTGGGCTCTGCTGGACCGGGTTGGTCTTGGGTCCTATGCCCAAGTTCCGGCGCGGGCCCTACCCCTGGGACTTCAGCGCCGGCTGGAGATGGCCAGGGCCCTGGCCCTCGACCCCCAGGTGATCCTGCTGGACGAGCCCCTGGGCGGCCTAACGGCCAGGGAGATCGAGGAGATCATCGTCCTCATTCGAGCCCTGCGTGACGAAGGCCTCACCCTCCTGATGGTTGAGCACAACATGCGGGTGGCGATGCAGCTCTGCGACCGCCTGATCGTCATGCACT
This sequence comes from Armatimonadota bacterium, assembly GCA_031459715.1. Lineage (NCBI taxonomy): Bacteria > Bacillati > Candidatus Sysuimicrobiota > Candidatus Sysuimicrobiia > Candidatus Sysuimicrobiales > Candidatus Humicultoraceae > Candidatus Humicultor > Candidatus Humicultor tengchongensis. The sequence continues at coordinate 4,204 of JAVKIA010000037.1, forward strand.
ACGGCGAGAAGATCGCCGAGGGGCCCCCTGAGGTCATCCAGCGTGACCCCCGCGTGCGGGAGGCGTACCTGGGCGGCCCGGGGAAGGGCCTTTCCCCTGCCGCGGCAGAAGCCGGACAGCACGTTCGCATGTCGGGGGGACAGGGTCTGTAGCGGCTTGCACCTGGGCATATAAACATGGTTAAGGGAGGAAGCGTGTCTGATGAACTCCGCCTGCGAGTGAGCAGGGATGATCACACTCGCCCAGGCCGCTCCGCCTCAACCCGCGACGGAACTGCAGAACACCTTCTTCCTGCTCATCCTGGGTGTCGCGGCAATGGCGCTCTTCCTCTGGCTGATCATGAGTCACTTCAGCCGTCCCCCGTAAGGACGTCACCAGAGTAAAGGTACCCGCGCAGGACCGCTCGCCCCGGCTCAGACCACCTCCCGCACGACCTCCGCAGCCACCCGGTCCACCCGGGCGCCAAGAGCCTGCAGCTTCTGCACCAGCCCCTCGTAGCCCCGGTCCAGGTTCTCCACGTTGGTGACCTCGCTGGTTCCCTGCGCGCTCAGGGCCGCAATGACCACGGCGGCACCCCCGCGGATGTCCCGCGCTTCGACGGGCGCGCCGGACAGCTCCTCCACCCCGTGAATGTGCAGGGTATCGCCATCCACGCGCATCTGCGCCCCCATCCGCCGCAGCTCCTCCACGTAGCCGAAGCGGGAGTCGTAGATGGTCTCCCGGATGGTGGAGGTGCCACGGGCGCGGGTCAGCGCCGCGGCCAGCGGCGGGTGCAGGTCGGTGGCGAATCCCGGATAGGGCGCCGTGTCCACATCGATGGCCTGCAGCTCCCCGCTCATGCGAACGCGCACCCCGTCTGGCTCCACCACCGCCTCCGCGCCGGCCTCCTGCAGCTTGGTCAGCAGAGCCTGGAAGTGCTCGGGGATCAGCCCCTCCACCATCACATCGCCGCGGGTGGCCACCCCGCAGAGGAGGTAGGTGCCGGCTTCGATGCGGTCGGGAATGATGGCATACTGCGCGCCGTGCAGCGCGGGGACACCGCGGATGGTCACGGTGTCCGTGCCGGCGCCGCGGATGCGGGCGCCCATGAGGTTGAGGAAGACGGCGGTGTCGACCACCTCAGGCTCCCGCGCGGCGTTCTGCAGCACCGTCATCCCCCGGGCGGTGCTGGCCACCATCATCAGATTGATGGTGGTGCCCACGCTGCTGCGGGGGACGTAGAACTGAGTTCCCCGGGCGCGCCGGGCGAATCCCGCCTTCATGTAGCCGTGCTCCGTAATCACCTCCGCTCCCAGAGCAGCGAACCCGCGCATGTGGAAGTCCACGGGGCGGGTGCCGATGGAGCAGCCACCCGGCAGCGGGACCTCCGCGCGGCCCATGCGCGCCAGCAGCAGCCCCGCGGTGTAGAAGGACGCGCGCATGCGCCGGCAGAGGTCGTACGACGGTGTGGCCCGATCCAGACCGCGCGCGTCCACGATCATCCGGCTGCCGGCAAAGACGAAGCGCACCCCCAGGTCCTCCAGGATGGCCTGCAGGGTGAGGACGTCCTGACAGTGGGGGACGTTCTCCAGGACGGAGACATCCGGCGCCAGACAGGCGGCGGCGACGATGGCCAGGGAAGAGTTCTTGGCGCCGGAGACCTTCACGGTTCCGCGTAGGGGTCGTCCGCCGGTGATGACGATCCGTTCCACGCCTGCCTCCTCGGATGCGCTGCCTCGCTGCCGTGTTTCTGTACGAGTTACGGCTGCAGCTTGGTCTGGACGTAGGTACGTACCAGCTCCTCCAGCAGGACCAGCCGGTCGACCTGCCGGATCACCGTCCGCGCGTCCCGGTGGCTAGTGATGTAGGTCGGGTCCCCCGAAAGGAGGTAGCCGACAATCTGGTCCACGGGACTGTACCCCTTCTCCGCCAGGGCCTGATAGGCGTAGCGAAAGATCTCCTGCGGGTCCCGGACTGGAGGCGGACCCAGGCGGAAGACCCCGGTGCGCTCATGTTCGCCCATGGCTCCACCTCACGTTTCATGTGTTTGCCCAAAACACCCGTGCTCGACGCCCGAACACGCTAACCCTGGCAGGACGGACAGAAGACCGTGGTTCGCCCCGCCAGTCGCAGCCCGGCCAGCCTGCCGTCACACCGCGGGCAAGCAGCCCCCTCCTGCCGCACGGGCAGCAGCACCCCTCCAGGATCGCCCGCGCGGGCCAGCCCGAGTACCGCCCGCCGCAGGACATGCCGCACCGCCCGGTAGAGCCGCCGCACCTCCCCCAGCCTGAGGGATTCCACCCGCCGCCCTGGATGCAGCCGGGCCTGAAAGAGGATCTCGTCCGCGTACAGATTCCCGATGCCGGCCACGACCTCCTGGCGCAGCAGGAGCGCCTTGAGTCCGCCGCGGCGGGGCCGCAGCAGGGCCCGGAAACGCTCCAGGGTAAAAGCTACCCCCAACGGCTCTGCACCCAGGCGCTTCAGGGTGGGGAAGGCCGGGAGCGCCCTGCCGGGCAGGAGAGCCATGCTGCCAAAGCGGCGCTGGTCGAGAAACCTCAGGTCGGCCCCATCCAGGCCCAGGACCACCCTGGTATGGGGGTGCAGCGGCCGGCTGCGAGGTACGACCACCAGGTCCCCGGTCATGCACAGGTGGACGGCCAGGAACATGGCCCCGTCGAGCGCTATCAGGAGGTACTTCCCCTTCCGACTCACGCCCCGCACGGTCCGGCCGCGGATAAGCCGGGCAAAGCGGTCCGCCCGGGGAGAGCGGACCGTCGCAGGCGAGAGCACCTGTACGCGCCGGATGGTCTGGCCCAGGAGATGAGGGCGCAGATGCCGGGCCAGGACCTCAACCTCGGGCAGCTCAGGCATCCCCGGGCACCTCGGCCCGGTAGCCGGTCACCCCTCCCCGGGCCAGATTGCGAGAAGGTCCGCTGCGGCGTGGCGACACAGGCGACGGAACGCGTCCAGTGCAGAGATGGTGGGCCCGCCTGGGTTCGAACCAGGAACCGGCGCCTTATGAGGGCGCTGCTCTACCCTTGAGCTACGGGCCCGCGGACATTATAGCACCGACCGCCCGCAGCCCTGCGGGTCAACCTCTGGCTCCGTCAGTAGCCGACGTACACCAGGTAGAGACCCTGCGGCGGGGTGGCAGGACCCGCGCTTCCGCCGCTCCCGGAGGCCAGGAACCGGGTGACGTCCTCGGGGGAGAGGGCGTTGCGGCCCACCCTGAGCAGCGTCCCCACCATCATCCGGACCATGTGCCGCAGAAAGCGGTCGGCGGCGAAGGTGAACAGGAGGAGGTCGCCGCGCTCGGCCAGGTCGGCGTGGAGAAGCCTGCACCCGCTGCTCCCAGATGGGGTACCTAGGGCGCAAAATGCCCGAAAGTCGTGCGCCCCCGTGAGTCGGGTCAGGGCCTGACGCATGGCCTCCCGATCCAGGGACGCCCGCACGTGATAGGCATACGGGTGCAGGAGGGCCGAGGGGGTGGGGCGGCAGAGGATGACGTAACGGTAGACGCGGAAGCGGGCGTCGCGCCGGGCGTGAAACTGGGCGGGCGCCTCGGCGGCCTCCCGCACGGCGACGTCGGGAGGCAGGAGCGCGTTCAGGCCGGCGACAATCCGCTCCAGGGGCAGGGAGCTGGTGGTGCGGAAGTGCGCCACTTGTCCCAGGGCGTGCACACCGGCGTCGGTGCGGCCGGCAGCGACCACGCGGGCGGGCGCCTGGGTAAGCGCCGCCACCGCCCGCTCCACCTCCGCCTGCACCGAGCGGCCCTGCGCCTGGCGTTGCCAGCCCACGAAGTGCGTCCCGTCATACTCCAGGGTCAGCCTGACGGTGCGCAGGGGGTGCACGAGGGTCATGGCAGTCCCAGCCAGCGGGGCGCCAGGACCACGGCCGCAGCGGCCAGCGCCACCGCCCAGGCCACCCCGTCCTCCCAGGTGAAGGCCAGCTCCCTCATCCGGGTCCGTCCCTCTCCCCCACGGTAGGCTCGGGCCTCCATGGCCAGGGCCAGCTCGTCGGCGCGGCGGAAGGCCGAGACGAAGAGCGGCACCAGGATGGGAAGCAAGGCCCTGGCGCGCTGCAGGAGACCGCCCCGCTGGAATTCCGCGCCCCGGGCCATCTGCGCCTTGATGATCCGCTCCGTCTCCTCCAGTAAGGTGGGGATGAAGCGCAGGGCGATGGACATCATCATGGCCAACTCGTGCCCGGGCACACCGATGCGCCGCAGGGGACGAAGCAGCCGCTCCATGCCGTCGGTGAGGGCCATGGGCGAGGTGGTGTAGGTGAACAGCGAGGTGGCCACCACCAGCAGGATCAGGCGCAGGCCGATGAACGCCGCCCGGCGCAGCCCTTCGGCGGTGATCACCAGCGGACCCAGCCGTAGCAGCACGGTCCCGTCGCGCACGCCGCTGAAGAACAGGTTGAGGACGAAGGTGAGCAGCAGGAGGAAGAGGATGGGCCGCAGGCTGCGGGCGGCGTACCCCAGCGGGATCTGCGCCAGCACGAACAGCCCCAGCAGCAGCGCGGCCAGAAGGCCGTACCCGCTGAAGTTGGGGATGATGAAGATGGCCACCATGGCCAGCGTGGTCACGCCGATCTTCGTCCGCGGGTCGAGGCGGTGCACCACCGAGTCCCGCGGCAGGTACTGCCCGATGGCGACGTAGCGGACCAGCTCCATCAGACCGGACGCAGCACGCGCAGAAGCTCGGCGCGTGCCTCCTCCACGCTCAACAGGTCAGTGCGCACGGGCAGGCCGCGAGCCCTCAGGCGGTGCAGGATCTGTGCCGTCTGGGGAAGACCCAGGTGCAGCCGTTCCAGCTCGTCAGCCCGGGCGAAGATCTGCCGCGTCGGGCCGTCCATGACCACGCGCCCCTGGTCCAGGACGATCACCCGCTCCACGGTCTGGGCGATCTCGTCCATGCTGTGGCTGATCAGGATGATGGTCAGGTCGCGCTCCGCGTGCAGCTGCAGGATCAGCCGCAGGAACTCCGCCTTGCCCTGCGGGTCCAGCCCGGCGGTGGGCTCGTCCAGGATGAGGACACGGGGGGACATGGCCAGCACCCCGGCCAGGGCCACGCGGCGCATCTCCCCCCCGGAGAGGGTGAAGGGCGACCGCGGGCCGAACCGGTCAGGGTCCAGGCCCACCGCCCGCAGGGCTTCGCGCGCGCGGAATTGTGCCTCCTCCTCCGGCAGGCCCAGGTTGCGCGGGCCGAAGGCCACGTCCCGGGCCACGCTCTCCTCGAAGAGCTGCTGCTCGGGGTACTGGAAGAGGAGAGCCACCTTCTGGCGCACGCGGCGGCGGTCGGTGTGGGGGGCGAAGATGTCCTCCCCGTCCACCAGGACGGTGCCGGCGGTGGGGCGGATCAGCCCGTTCATAGTCTGCACCAGCGTGGACTTGCCCGAACCGGTGGGACCGATCAGGCCGACCCGTTCCCCGTCCCTGATGGTCAGGGTGATGCCGCGCAGGGCCGTGGCCTCCAGCGGCGAGTCCCTCAGGTAGACGTGGTGGACGTCGCGCACCTCGATCATGAGCGTCGCGCCGCCGCCAGGGCGGTGAGGGCGTCTACCAGCTGGTCCACCGTGGTCAGGGGGCCGCGCAGGGGTAACCCGGCCGCCCGCAGCTGCCGCCCCAGCGCCGCCGCCGGGGGCAGTGTCAGTTGCAGCCGGCGCAGGATCTCAGGCTTCTCGAAGACCTCGGCGGGAGTGCCCTGCAGCACCACCCGTCCACCGGCCAGGACCACCATGCGGCGGGCCAGGGCCGCCTCTTCCATGGCGTGGGTGATGTGCACGACGGTGATGCCCTCCTCGCGGGTGAGGCGGGCCACGGTCTGCAGTACCTCCGCCCGCCCCTGCGGGTCCAGCATCGCGGTGGCCTCGTCCAGGATGAGACAGGAGGGCCGCATGGCCAGCATCCCGGCGATGGCCACGCGCTGCTTCTGCCCGCCGGAGAGCAGGTGTGGCGCGTGGCGGCGGTGCTCCCACATCCCCACGATGCGCAGCGCCTCCTCCACCCTGCGGCGGATCTCCGCCGGTGGCAGACCCAGGTTTTCCGGTCCGAAGGCCACATCCTCCTCCACCACGGTGGCCACCAGCTGGTTGTCCGGATTCTGGAAGACCATCCCCACCCGCTGCCGCACCTGCCAGACGACGTGTGGGTCCCGCGTGTCCAACCCGTCCACCAGGACCCTGCCGCTCGTGGGCACCAGCAGGGCATTGAGGCACTTGGCCAGGGTGGACTTGCCCGAGCCGTTGGCTCCGACCAGGGCCACGTACTCGCCGCGCTCCAGCTGCAGGGAGACGTCGTCGAGGGCGACGACCGCCTGCGGGGTCCCGGGGTTGTAGACGTAGGAGAGGTTCTCGACCTGGATCAGGGGGGTCAGGGGGAAACCAGTTCCACCAGGGCCATGGGCGCGCTGTCGCCGCGACGCCGCCTGGTCTTCAGGACCCGTGTGTAGCCTCCTCGCCCCGGCTGGTACCGCGGCACGATCTCGCTGAAGAGGCGCTTGCGCGCCCGCGGGTCGGTGAGCAGCCGGCCGACCTGCCGCCGCGCCTGGAGGTCGCCGCGCACAGCCAGAGCGATCAGCCCGTCAGCGATCTTCTTGGTCTCCTTGGCCTTGGCTTCTGTGGTTTCGATCCGCTCGTGCAGGATCAGCGCCGCCAGCAGCTGTCGAAAGAGCGCCGTGCGCTCCCCCGTGTCCCGGCCCAGCTTCCGGCCCTTGGCTCTCAGCCCCATGACCTCTAACCCCTTACTCCTTGTCCCGCAGCTTCAGGCCCAGGACGGCCAGCTTCTCCTTCACTTCGTCCAGCGACTTGCGGCCGAAGTTCTTCACGTTGACGATCTCCTCTTCCGTGCGCTGCACCAGGTCGCCGATGCTGTTGATGCCGGCGCGCTTCAAGCAGTTGTAGGGGCGCACGGAGAGGTCCAGCTCCTCGATGGGCATGGCGTAGAGGCGGCTCAGCTCCCCGTCCGGCCCGCCCTCCAGCGCCTGCGCCTCCGCTTCCTCCCCCATGCCGGAGAAGAGGCGGAAGTGGTCGATGAGGATGCGCGCCGCCTCCTGCACTGCCCCCTCCGGCCGGATAGAGCCGTCGGTCCACACCTCCAGGATGAGGCGGTCAAAGGTGGCCATCTGCCCCACCCGGGCGTCTTCCACCAGGTAGTTCACCTTGTGGATGGGGGAGAAGATGGAGTCCACCGGGATTACGCCGATGACGTGCTCGCTCTTGCGCTGCCGCTCCGCCGGCACATACCCCCGTCCCCGCTCCACCATGAGCTCCATGGCCAGGCGGGCGTCTCGCTTGTCCAGCGTGGCGATGTGCAGGTCAGGGTTAAGGATCTCCACTTCGGCGTCAGGCTGGATGTCCGCGGCGGTGACCTCACGCTTCCCCGCCACCTCCAGACGTAGCAGCTTGGGCTTGTCGGTGTGCAACTTCAGGGTGAGTTCCTTCAGGTTGAGGATAATCTGCGTGACGTCCTCCACCACCCCGGGGATGGTGCTGAACTCGTGCAGCACCCCTTCGATCTTCACGGAGGTAACGGCGGCGCCGGGGATGGAGGAGAGGAGGACGCGGCGCAGCGAGTTCCCCAGGGTGATGCCGAACCCCCGTTCCAGCGGCTCCACCACGAACTTGCCGTAGGTGTCGGAGAGCTCTGCGTACTCCACCTTCGGCCTGGACGTCTCCCACAGCGTGGCAATGCTCATCCTGCCCTCCTTGGCGCCACCCCCGGGACAGCGACACGCCCTGCGGGGGTTGTGGCGCCCTTACCGCGAGTAGTACTCCACGATCAACTGCTCCTGCACGGGGACGTCGATCTCGTCCCGCGCTGGCAGCGCCAGCACCCGGCCGGCGCTGCGGTCGGCGGACACCTCCAGCCAGGAGGGGACGGCGCGGGGCGGCGCACCCAGCACCTCCTTCACCCGGGCGTGCCTCCGCCCCCGCTCGCTCAGGCTCACCGTCTGCCCGGGCCGCACCTGATAGGCGGGGATGGTAACCTTGCGCCCGTCCACGGTGATGTGGCCGTGGGCCACCAGTTGCCGCGCCTCCCGGCGGGAGGCCGCCAGCCCCAGCCGGTAAATGATGTTGTCCAGGCGCATCTCCAAAAGTTGCAGCAGGCGTGTGCCGGTGACGCCCTTGGCCCGTGCCGCCTGCTGGAAGTAGTTCTTGAACTGGGTCTCATAGATGCCGTAGATGCGGCGCAGCTTCTGCTTCTCCCGCAGCCGCATGCCGAACTCACTGGGCTTGCGCCTGGTGGGCCGCGCACCGTGCATCCCCGGTGGGGTAGGGCGCTTGTGCACCGGGCACTTCTCCGTGTAGCACTTCTCGCCCTTGAGGTAGAGTTTCATCCCCTCCCGGCGGCACAGGCGACACACTGCTGTGGTGAACTGCCCCATAAGATCCTCCCTGCGGCCCCGCGCCCTAGACCCGGCGGCGCTTGGGCGGCCGGCACCCGTTGTGCGGGATGGGGGTCACGTCCTTGATGAGGTTGACCTCCAGCCCGGCGGCCTGCAGCGAGCGGATGGCCGCCTCCCGTCCGGCCCCCGGCCCCTTGACGTAGACCTCCACCTGGCGCACTCCGTGCTCCATCGCCTTGCGCGCCGCCGCTTCCGCGGCCAGGCCCGCGGCGAAGGGCGTCCCCTTGCGCGACCCCTTGAACCCAGACGTTCCGGCGCTGGCCCAGGCCAGCACGTTCCCCTGGGGGTCGGCGATGGTGACGATGGTGTTGTTGAACGTGGACTGGATGTGCGCCACCCCGGTGGGCACATTCTTCCGTTCCCTGCGCCGGCTTCGCGGTCGCTGTGCCATTCCCGTGCCTCCCGACTTCAGGCCTTGCCCGTGGGTGTGGTCCGCGCGCGTCGCACGCCCACCGTCTTCCTGGGGCCTTTGCGCGTGCGCGCATTGGTGCGCGTGCGCTGCCCGCGTACGGGCAGACCGCGACGGTGACGCAGCCCGCGGTAGGAACCGATCTCGGTCAGGCGGCGGATGTCCATGGCCGCCTCACGGCGCAAGTCTCCCTCCACCTTGAAGTGGCGGTCGATAAACTCCCGCAGCCGGGTGATCTCCTCCTCCGTCAGGTTGCGCACCCGTGTGTCCGGGCTGACGTTGGTGGCCTCCAGAATCCGCCTGGCGCGGCTGAGCCCGATCCCGTAGATGTAGGTCAACGCCACCTCCACCCGCTTTTCCCGTGGCAGGTCTACCCCTGCGATGCGTGCCATGCCCGCCTCCCTAACCCTGCTTCTGCTTGTGCTTGGGGTTCTCGCAGATCACCAGCAACCGCCGCCCGCGCTTGACGATCTTGCACTTCTCGCACATCCGGCGAACGGACGCCCGTACCTTCATCCTCGCACCCCGTTCATCGATATCGATAGGTGATGCGGCCCCGGCTGGGATCATAGGGGGACAGCTCCACCTTCACCCGGTCGCCGGGGAGAATACGGATGAAGTGGATCCGCATCTTCCCGGAGATGTGCGCCAGCACCCGGTGGCCGCTCTGCAGCTCCACACGGAACATGGCGTTGGGCAGGACCTCCACCACCGTCCCTTCCACCTCGATCAGGTCTTTCTTGGCCATCAGCTTCCAGTTCTCGCAGCCTGGGCGGGCGGCCTCTCCCCGCCCGCCTGGGCCACCACCTGCCGGATCTCCTCGTCGGCCGGCATCTCCCCGCGGGCCAGCTTGGCCGCCAGCTGCGGCACCACGCCGTGCACAACCAGGTGCTTCACGTTCTTTTTCTTGGGTCGGTGCACGCCGCGCCTCTCTCCATCGGCCACCAGGACCATATCATGCCCCAGGGTGGCGATGATCACGTACCGGTCCCCCCGGTCGCGCCCGGCGCGCGACGTCACCAGGCTTCCCAGAATCCCCCTCGCAGCGTCCGCAGCCACAAGTTTCTAGTATATGGGAGGCCGGCCGTTCAGTCCAGCGAGGTCAGCACCTCGGCGCCGTTCACGTCCACGGCCACGGTGTGCTCGAAGTGCGCTGAGCGAAGGCGGTCCCGGGTGCGTACGGTCCAGCCGTCTTCCAGGACGACCACCTCACTCCCCCCCGCGTTCACCATGGGCTCGATGGCCAGGGTCAGGCCGCGGCGCAGGGGGACCCCGGCTCCTGGCGTGCCGAAGTTGGGCACCTCCGGGCCCTCGTGCAGCTCACGCCCGATCCCGTGGCCGGCGAAGTCGCGGACCACGGAGAACCCCGCACCTTCCGCCACCTGCTGGATGGCCCAGCCCACATCCCCCGTGGTCCGGCCCTCCCGCGCCTCCCGGATCCCGGCGGCCAGCGCCTCCTCGGCCACCCGCAGCAGGCGGTACGTCTCCTCGTCCACGTCGCCCACGGGGACGGTCCGGGCCACGTCGCCGTGGAAGCCGTCCAGGTAAACCCCCAGGTCGATGGAGACGATGCTCCCCTGACGCAGACGGCGCCTCCCCGGGATCCCGTGCACCACCTCCTCGTCGACCGAGACACAGATGCTGGCCGGGTACCCCCGGTAGTGCTTGAAGGAAGGCACCCCTCCGTGGTCCCGGATGAATGTCTCCGCCAGGCGGTCCAGGTGACCCGTGGAAACGTCGGGAGCCACCGCCTGCAGCACGAGCTGCAGCGCCCTCGCGGCCAGCCGGCACGCCCTCCGCATCCGGGCGATCTCCTCGGCGGTCTTCACCACCACCAGTGCCGGCCGCGGCTTCACAGGCCCAGCGCCGCCTCCAGGCGGGTGTAGACCTCCTCCACCGTTCCTTCAGCGTCCAGTGCGGCGTAGACACCCCGGGCGCGGTAGAACTCCAGCACAGGCGCGGTCTGCGCCTGGTAGACCTCCATGCGCCGCCGGATGGTCTCCGGCCGGTCGTCTTCCCGCTGGTCCAACGGGCTGCCATCCAGGTCGCAGATGCCCGGCTGCCGCGGCGGGGTGAACTCCACGTGGTAGATGTGGCCCGCCGCCCGACACACCCGCCGCCCACCCAGCCGGCGCACCAGCGTCTCTGCGCCTACCTGGAAGTACACTGCCCGGTGGATCCTCCGCTGCAGTCGAGCCAGCAGCTCCTCCAGCGCCTCCGCCTGCGCCAGCGTGCGGGGGAAGCCGTCCAGCACGAACCCCGCGGCGGCATCGGTGCGGCGCAGCCGCGCCTCCACGATACCCACCATCACCGCATCCGGCACCAGCTCGCCGCGGTCCATGTACCGTCTCGCCTCAACCCCCAGCGCAGTGGCCGCCCCCACGGCCTCACGCAGGATGTCGCCGGTGGCAATCTGCACTATCCCCCGCCGCTGCTGCAGCAGCCGCGCCTGCGTCCCCTTGCCTGCTCCCGGGGGCCCGAAGAAGATCAGATCCATCGCCCACGGGCAGCCAGGGCCCCCAGGAATGCGGCGGGCGACGCCCCGGGGCGTTTCATCGCATGAAGCCTTCGTAGTGGCGCATGAGCACGTAGGCCTCGATCTGCTTCATGGTCTCCAGTGCCACTCCCACCACGATAATCAGGGAGGTCCCCGCCAGGTAGAAAGTGATAGCCCCACCCCCAAGGGCCGCGGGACCCCGGAAGAGGGTGGGCACCACGGCGATCAGGCCCAGCACCAGCGCCCCCACGAAGGTCAGCCGCTCGGTGACCCGGGTGAGGTAGTCGCTGGTCGGCCGGCCCGGCCGGATACCGGGGATGAAGCCGCCGTACTTCTTGATGTTGTTAGCCACGTCGTGCGGGTCAAAGGAGACCGCGGTGTAGAAGTAGGTGAAGATGATGATCAGGGCGAAGTAGAGGGCGTCGCCCAGATAGGACCCTCCCGGCAGGACCACGGCGGCCAGGCGCTGCAACCACTCCCACCGGCCGAACTGGGCAATGGTCTGGGGAAATTGCAGGACGGAGATGGCGAAGATGATAGGGATGACACCTGCCTGGATGAGCTTCATGGGCAGGTGCGTGGACTGCCCGCCGTAGACGCGCCGCCCCACCACCCGCTTGGCGTACTGCACCGGGATCTTGCGCGTGGCCTGAGTGACGCCCACCACCACGACGATGGACACCAGAACGATGGCCACATCCAGGAAAAAGGCCAGCGGCCCCAGCTCGCCTGCCCGCAGCAGCACCAGGGTGCGGCCGACCTGATCCGGCAGGCGGGCGACGATGCCCCCGAAGATGATCAGGGAGACCCCGTTGCCCACGCCGTACTCGGTCATGATCTCTCCCATCCAGGTGAGGAGCATGGTCCCCGCCACCAGGGTAGTGACGATCGTCCCCAGGACGAGGGGACGGGGATCGGGGATGGCGTTCTGGCTGCGGATCAGGTACATCTGGCCGATGCCCTGGAGGATGGCCAGGACCACGGTGAGGTAGCGGGTGTACTGCCCGATCTTGCGCCTTCCAGCCTCCCCCTCCTCCGTGGCCATTTCCTTCAGCCGGGGGAAGACCACCTGCAGCAGGCTGAAGATGATGGAGGCGGTGATGTAGGGGAAGACCCCCAGAGCGAAGATGGCGAAGTTGGACAGCGCCCCGCCGACGAAAAGGTCGAAGAAGGACAAGAGGCTGCCCTGCTGCTGGAAGAGCTGCTGCAGCGCCCGCACGTCCACCCCGGGCACCGGGAGGTGCGCCCCCAGGCGGTAGAGCACCAGCATGAAGGCGGTGAACAGCAGCCGCCGTCGCAGATCGGGGATGCGCAGGGGGTTGGAGAGGGAGCGCACCTGCATCAGGGGACGACCTCCGCCCTGCCCCCCGCCGCGGTGATGGCTTCCCGGGCCCCGCGGGAGAAAGCCTGCACCCGCACCACCAGGGGATGGGTCAGGCGCCCGCCGCCCAGCACCTTCACCGGCCCGCGCTCCACCAGACCCGCCGCCACCAGGGTGGCCACCGTCACCAGGGAACCCGCAGGAAAGCGGTTGAGGACGCGCACGGGAACCTCCTCCGGGCGCTGCCGCGGAGGGCCGCCGGTCATCACGCTGCCTGCGGCGCGCACGCCGCGGCGGAAGGGCAGCCGCTTGGAGAGCGGCGTCTGCCCGCCCTCGAACCCGGGACGCGGTCCCCGTCCCGCCCGCGCCTTCTGCCCCTTCCGGCCACGGCCGGCGTAGACCCCCGCCCCCGATCCCAGGCCCCGGCCTGCGCGGCGCCGTCGCCGCCGAGCACCCGCCGCTGGTCTGAGGGTGTCGATCGTCAACATCGTCTGCCTCCCTGGCGGCCTAGCGCACAGCCTCGCGCAGGCGCCGCCGCCCCATGAGCTCCTCCAGGCGCTTGCCCCGGATCGCCGCCACATCTTCGGGGCGGCGCAGAGCCAGCAGCCCCGCCGCCGTGGCCCGCGCCTGGTTGATGGGGTTGCTCGAGCCCAGCGACTTGGTCAGGATGTCCTTGATCCCGGCGGCCTCCAGCACCGCCCGTACCGGCCCACCGGCGATGACTCCGGTGCCCTCAGACGCAGGCTTGAGCAGCACGCGGGCCGCTCCGTAGGACCCCACCACGTCGTGGGGGATGGTCTGCCCGACGCGGGGGACGGCGAAAAGATGCTTCTTCGCGTCCTCCACGCCCTTGCGGATGGCGTCCGGCACCTCGGCCGCCTTGCCCAGCCCGACCCCCACATGCCCCTGTTCGTCGCCCACGACCACCAGCGCGCTGAAATTGAAGCGCTTGGCCCCCTTGGTCACCTTGGCCACGCGGTTGATCCACACCGCCTTCTCATAGGTGATGTTCAGCGTATTTGGGTCGATGCGCTCGCTCACTCCCCGCCTCCCCTCCTGGTCCCGCTCAGAACTCCAGCCCGCCGGCGCGCGCCCCCTCGGCCAGGGCTTTGACCCGCCCGTGGTAGGCATACCCGGCGCGGTCGAAGACGACCCGGGTGATGCCTCGTTCCCGCGCCCTCCGGGCAATCAGCTCGCCGACCACTCGGCTGGCCTCCACTTTCCGCTTCCCTTTTACCTGCTCGCGCAGCTCCGGGTCGAGCGTCGAGGCCGCGGCCAGGGTGTGACCCTGTCCGTCGTCGACGACCTGTGCGTAGATGTGCCCCAGGCTGCGGAAGACCACCAGACGGGGTCGCGTCACCGTCCCGCTCACCCGCTGGCGGACCCGCAGGTGCCGCCGCTTCCGCAAGAGGTTGCGGTCCGTTCGCCTCAGCATCGTCCGCCCCTACACCTTGCCGCCAGCAGCGGTGCGCCCCGCCTTCCCTGGCTTGAGCCGGACCCGCTCTCCCAGGTAGCGGATGCCCTTGCCCTTGTAGGGGTCGGGGGGACGGACGGCGCGCACGCGGGCCGCCACCTGGCCCACGAGCTCCCGATCGATGCCGCTGACCACGATCCGGGTGGGGGCCGGGACCTCGAAGGTGATCCCGGGAGGAGGCACCACCTCCACGGGGTGCGCGTATCCCACGGTGAGCACCAGGGTCTCCCCCTGCTTGCTGGCGCGGTAGCCGACGCCCTGGATCTCCAGCTCCAGGCGATAGCCCTCGGTCACGCCGCGCACCATGTTGGCCAGCAGGGCGCGGGTGAGCCCGTGCAGGGCGCGATGCTGCCGTTGGTCCGAGGCCCGCGTCACCATCAGGTTGCCGTCCCGCAGCTCCACGCGCACATCCGGGTGGAAGGTCCGCTCCAGGGTGCCCCGGGGGCCCTGCACCGAGACATGCGACCCCTCCACGCGCACCTCCACCCCTGGAGGAATGGGGATGGGTGCCCGTCCTACCCGCGACACGGCCTGCTCCCTCCCGTGTGCCCTCCGGGTCTACCAGACATAGGCCACCACCTCCCCTCCCACCCCCTGCCGCCGCGCCTGCCGGTCGGTCATAAGCCCGCGGGAGGTGGAGAGAATGGCCACGCCCAGGCCGCCACGTACCCGGGGGATCTCCGTGCGGCGAGAGTACACACGCAACCCGGGACGGCTCACCCGGCGGATGCCGGTGAGCACCGGTTCCCGCCGCGGGCCGTAGCGCAGGGTAATGCGCAGGATGCCCTGTGGGCCGCGGTGGATGCGCTGCACATCGGCGATGAATCCCTCCTCCTTGAGGATCCGCGCTATCTCCCACTTCAGCCGGCTGGCCGGGACGTCCACGGTCTCGTGCCGCGCAGCGCTGGCGTTGCGAATGCGCGTCAGCATGTCTGCAATGGTATCGGTGACCACACCACCCATGGCCGCCTCCTCGACGTCACCAGCTGGCCTTGACCACGCCGGGAATCTCCCCCCGGTGGGCCAGCTGCCGCAGGCAGATGCGGCACAGGCCGAACCTGCGGAAGACGGCCCGCGGCCGGCCGCAGCGCAGACAGCGCGAGTAAGCGCGCACTTTGAACTTCGGAGTGCGCTGCCACTTCTCCAGCAAGGCCTTCTTCGCCATCGCTCCCCCTCAGCCGACCGACGCCCCCTCCCGCAGCGGCAGCCCCAGCAGGCGCAGCAGCTCCCGCGCCTCCTCGTCCGTGCGGGCGGTGGTCACCACGGTGATGTCCATACCGCGAATCTTGTCCACCCGGTCGTAGTCGATCTCGGGAAAGATGAGTTGCTCCTTCACCCCGATGTTCAGGTTGCCCCGGCCGTCGAAGGCCCGCTCCGAGATGCCCTTGAAGTCCTTGATCCGCGGCAGGGCTACATTGAACAGCTTGTCCAGGAATTCGTACATCCGCTCCCCGCGCAGCGTTACCTTGGCGCCGATGGCCACCCCGGCCCGCAACTTGAAGTTGGCGATGGACTTCTTGGCCCGGGTCACCAACGGCCGCTGCCCGGTGATCAGGGCCAGCTCCTCCACCGCCTTGTCGATCTGCCGCGGGTCGGCGGTGGCCTCACCCACCCGCATGTTCACCACCACCTTCTCCACCCGCGGCACCTGCATCACGTTCCGGTAGGCGAAGCGGGCCCGCAGCCGGGGAACCACCTCCTGCCGGTAGCGTTCCTTCAATCGCGCAGCCACCACCGACGCCTCCTCAGCCGATCTGCTCGCCGCAGCGGCGGCAGACGCGCACTTTGCCGCCGTCGGGCAGGTAGTCGTGCCCGTAGCGGACCGCCTCGCCGCACTTGGGGCAGACCAGCATCACCCGGCTCGCCGGGATCCTGGCCTCTTTCTCCACGATGCCGCCCTGCGGCAGCTTGGGCGTGGGCTTGGCGTGCCGCTTCACCACGTTCACGCCCTCCACGATAATCCGGCCGTCCTTGGGGAAGACTTTGAGCACCCTCCCGCGCTTCCCCCGGTTCCTCCCGGCGATCACCTCCACGGTGTCGCCCTTGCGCACATGCACCCGCTGTCGCCAGGCCACCGCCATCTGCCTACAGCACCTCCGGGGCCAGGGAGATTATCTTCATGAACTGGCGCTCCCGCAGCTCACGGGCTACCGGGCCGAAGATGCGCGTCCCCCGCGGGTTCTGGCCATCAGGGGTGAGCAGGACGGCGGCGTTGTCGTCGAAGCGGATGTAGGACCCGTCCGGCCGGCGTACCTCCTTGCGCGTGCGTACCACCACCGCCTTCACGATCTCCCCTTTGCGCACGGGGCTGTTGGGGATGGCCTGCTTCACGCTGCCCACCACGATGTCTCCCACGGTGGCGTAGCGCCGCTGTCCGCCGCCCAGGACGCGGATCACCAGAATCTCTCGGGCCCCCGTGTTGTCAGCCACCTTCAGGCGGCTCTGCTGCTGGATCATGCCTCCGCCTCCCCGGTCGGGACGGCCGCCGGCAGGGTGCGGTGCTCCAGGATACGCACGATGCGCCAGCGCT
The DNA here is from genome assembly GCA_031459715.1 of Armatimonadota bacterium. NCBI lineage: Bacteria > Bacillati > Candidatus Sysuimicrobiota > Candidatus Sysuimicrobiia > Candidatus Sysuimicrobiales > Candidatus Humicultoraceae > Candidatus Humicultor > Candidatus Humicultor tengchongensis. The sequence continues at coordinate 20,825 of JAVKIA010000037.1, forward strand.
TCTCCTTGGAGAGCGGCCGGGTCTCCGCCAGGAGCACCACGTCCCCCACCCGGCTGGCGTTCTCCGCGTCGTGCGCCTTCAGCGTCTTCACCTGGCGCACGGCCTTCTTGTACAGCGGGTGGCGGCGCAGCGACTCCACACGCACCACCCGCGTCTTTGCCATCCGGTCGCTGATCACCACACCCACCCGTTCCTTTCGCTTGCCTCGCTCTCCCCTCACGCCCGCATCCCCTTCGCCCGCAGCACGGTCTTCAACCGGGCCACGTCCCGGCGCAGCTCCCGGATCCGCCCGGTGTTGCGCTGCTGGCTGACCTTGACCCGGAGGCTGAAGAGCTCGCGCAGGGCGTCGTCCAGCTTCTTGCGCAGCTCCTCCGGCGTCATCTCGCGGTATGCTGCAGCCCGCATCAGGCCGCCACCTCCGGCCGCGTCACCACCTTGGTCTTGATGGGCAGCTTGTGCCCGGCCAGGCGCATGGCCTCCCGCGCCACCTCTTCGTCCACTCCGGCCAGCTCAAAGAGGATCCGTCCTGGCCGCACCACCGCCACCCATCCCTCGGGGTTGCCCTTGCCGCTGCCCATCCGGGTTTCCGCCGGCTTCTTGGTAACCGGCTTGTCCGGGAAGACCCGGATCCACACCTTTCCCCCCCGCTTGAGAAACCGGGTGATGGCCACCCGCGCCGCCTCCAGCTGCTGGCTGGTGATCCAGGCCGGCTCAAGGGCCTGCAGCCCGAACTGGCCGAAGGCGACGCTGGAGCCGGCCAAGGCCTTCCCCCGCCTCGTGCCCCGGTGGGCCTTACGAAACTTGGTGCGCTTAGGCGCCAGCATCCTCGTCCCTCCGCCTGACCGCTACCGCCGGGGTGCGCGAGGGGATGACCACCGTCTCCCCCGCCTCTGCCGCAGGCGGCTCCGCAGGCTGCAGACGCGGAGGCCGGCGGTGCTCCAGCTCCGTCCGCTTGGGCTCGGGGAGGATGTCTCCCCGGTAGATCCAGACCTTGACCCCGATGCGGCCGTAGGTGGTCAGCGCCTCGGCCACGCCGAAGTCGATGTCTGCGCGCAGCGTGTGCAGGGGCACCCGGCCCTCGCGGTACCACTCGTAGCGAGCGATCTCGGCGCCGGCCAGGCGACCGCTGGCGGCGATACGAATGCCCTTGGCCCCGGCGCGCAGGCTACGCTGGACCGCCTGCTTCATCGCCCGGCGGTAGGCGACGCGGCGCTCCAGCTGCTGCGCCACGTTCTCCGCCACCAGCTGCGCCTCCAGCTCCGGGCGGCGGATCTCCTGCACGTTGAGCTGGAGCTGCTTGCCGGTCATGGCCTCCAGTTCCTTCTTCAAGGCGTCAATGCCGGTTCCGCCCCGGCCGATGATGATGCCGGGACGGGCGGCGTGGATGGTCACGCGCACGCGATTGGCCGCGCGCTCGATCTCAATGCGGGAGATCCCTGCCCGGAAGAGCGATCGCTTGATGTACGCGCGGATGCGCTGATCTTCCTGGATCAGCGGTGCCATCTGCCGGGCGTACCAGCGCGACTCCCAATCGCGGATGATTCCCACGCGCAGTCCCACCGGATGCACCTTCTGACCCACGCCTCACCTCCAGACCACCCCGCAAACTCGCATGAGGAGTTTGCGGGGACCCCGGTCTCCCCTTGCCCGCTGCACCCTACGACTTCTCCCCCACCACCACTGTGACGTGGCTGCTCCGCCGCGTCACCACGTCCACGCGGCCCCGCGCCCGCGGCGCCAGACGGCGCATGGAGGGGCCGGCGTCCACATAGGCCCGGGTGACGATCAGGTCGTTCCGTGCCAGGTCCAGGTTGTTCTGTGCGTTGGCCACCGCGGACTTGAGCACCTTCTCCAGCACCCGCGCCGCCCGGTGCGGCATGAAGCGCAGCAGCGCCTGCGCCTCGTCCACCGGCCGGCCGCGAATCTGCTCCGCCACTCGCCGCACCTTCAGTGGAGAGATGCGGACGTATCGGGCCACCGCCTTGACTTCCATCGCCTGCCTGCTCCTGGTGCCCCCTCGCGCCTACTTCAACGCCGTGGTGCGCTCTGTGTGCGCGCCGTGGCCGCGGAAGGTACGGGTGGGGGCAAACTCCCCCAGCTTGTGCCCCACCATCTGCTCGGTGATGTAGATGGGCACGTGCTTGCGGCCGTCGTGGACGGCGATGGTGTGCCCCACGAACTCCGGAAGGATGGTGGAGCGCCGCGACCAGGTCCGGATCACCCTCCGCTCCCGCGACCGGTTGAGCTCCCGCACCTTCTCCAGCAGGTGTGCGTCCACGAAGGGCCCCTTCTTCCTCGACCGTCCCATCACGTCCTCCGTCACCTGCGCCGCTTCACGATCAGGCGGTCGCTGGGCTTGCGCCGCCGGGTCTTAGCGCCCAGGGTCGGCTTGCCCCAGGGGCTGACCGGCCCGGGCATCCCCACCGGGGAGCGGCCCTCGCCACCGCCGTGGGGGTGGCTGGCCGGGTCCATGGCCACCCCGCGCACGCTGGGACGCCACCCCAGCCACCGCTTCCGGCCGGCCTTGCCCAGCTTGATCGCCTCGTGCTCCGCGTTGCCCACCTGACCCACGGTGGCCTTGCATTCCAGGGAGACCAGCCGCACCTCGCCCGAGGGCAGGCGCAGGTGGGCAAAACCGCCCTCCTTGGCCATGATCTGCGCCCCGCTGCCCGCCGCGCGCACCAGCTGCCCGCCGCGCCCGGGATGCAGCTCCACGTTGTGCACGATGGTCCCCGCGGGGATATCGCGCAGAGGCAGGGCGTTGCCCGGCTGGATCTCCGCGCCGGGGCCGGAGGTGACCTGCTGTCCCACCCGCAGCCCCTCCGGCGCCAGGATATAGCGCTTCTCCCCGTCGGCGTAGTGCAGCAGGGCGATGCGCGCGGAGCGGTTGGGATCGTACTCGATGGCGGCCACCCGGGCGGCCACCCCATCCTTGTCCCGCTTGAAGTCGATGAGCCGGTAGAGGCGCTTGTGTCCGCCCCCCCGATGCCGCACGGTGATCTTGCCCTGCGTGTTCCGGCCGCCGGTGCGCCGCAGCGGCTCCACCAGCGACCGCTCGGGCTCCGTGCGGGTGATCTCGTCGAAGGTGGGAACGGTCATGAAGCGCCGTCCCGGCGTCGTCGGCTTGAATTTCTTGATGCCCATAGCCCAACCGCCACCCCTTGCCTAGGTGAGGCTTTCCAGGTCGATCTTGTCTCCCGGCCGCAGCGTGACGATGGCCTTGCGCCGTCCACTCGCCCGGTAGCGGTGCTGCCCCCGGCGCTTGACTCGCCCCGGGATGTTCAGCACGTTCACCCGGGCCACACGGACGCTGAAGAGCTGCTCCACCGCCGCCTTGATGGCCAGCTTGTTATAGCCCGGAGCCACTTCGAAGGTGTACTTACCGGCCTCCGCGCCCCGCATGCTCTTCTCCGTGAGGATGGGGCGGCGGATCACCTCCCGCGGCTCAGCGCTCATCGCCCCACACCTCCTGCACCGTGTCCACGGCGTCGCGGGTGAGGACCAGGCGAGGAAAGGCCAGCAGGTCGTGCACGTTTAACGTGCGCGCCGTCAGCACCCGCACCTGTGGCAGGTTCTGCGCGGCCCTGACCAGCGCCGGGTCGTGCGCGGCTGTTACCAGGAGCACCCGCTCTCCCCGCAGGTCCAGACGGGCCAGCAGCTCCGCCAGCTCCCTGGTTCGGGGAGCCTGCAGGCGTATCTCCTCGACCACCGTGAGCTGCCCCGCCCGCGCCCGGTCTGCCAGAAGCGAGCGCACCGCCAGGCGGCGCACCCGCCGGGGCAGGGTGTAGGCATGACTGCGAGGGCGGGGACCGAAGACGATCCCCCCGCCCACCCACAGCGGGGAACGCCGGCTGCCGTGCCGCGCCCGCCCCGTCCCCTTCTGCCGCCAGGGCTTGCGCCCCCCACCACGGACCTCGCCGCGGGTCCTGGTGGCATGAGTGCCCAGCCGCCGGCCGGCCAGCTGCCAGGTCAGCACCTCGTGCACTACCGCGGGGTGCGGGGTCACGCCGAATACCCGCTCCGGGAGGTCCACCTCCCCTCGCGCCGCTCCCGTACCATCCACCAGGGGTGCCCGCATCCTCACGCCCGCTCCCTGCCCTTGGCTCGCTTCCTGGCGGCCCGGCCCCGATCCCGTGCACCCCGCAGCAGCAGCAGGCCGCCGCGCACCCCGGGGACGGCGCCCCGCAGGTAGATGAGGTTTCGCTCTGGCTCCACCTTCACCACTTGCAGCCCGCGGACCGTCACCCGCTGGTTGCCGAACCGCCCCGGCATCCGCTTGCCGGGCCAGACCCGTCCCACGTTGGACGAGCCGATGGAGCCCACGGCCCGGTGCATCAGGGAGACGCCGTGCGTGTCCCGCTGCCCGGCGAAGCCGTGGCGCTTTATGGCGCCGGCGAACCCCCGGCCACGGCTGGTGCCGGTCACGTCCACCACATCGCCGGGGCGGAAGACCTCCACGGTGATGGTCTGTCCCGGCTGTACCCCGCCGCTGGGGCCGCGCAGCTCGCGCAGGGTCCGCTGGGGGGCGACCCGGGCCCCGGCGTAGACGCCACGCAGCGGCCGAGAGAGCCGTCGCTCCCGGACCTCGCCCACACCCACCTGCAGCGCCTCGTACCCGTGGCGCTCCCGGGTCTTCACCGCCACCACCACATTGGGCGGGGCCTCCACCAGGGTCACCGGCACGAGGTGGCCGGCCTGGTCGAAGAGCTGCGTCATGCCCACCTTCCGTCCTACGATCGCCGTCATGCCCCCCACCCCATGGCCGTGTCGGTACGTTCCCCGCCTCCCGGTGCACTCCACCGCCGCATGGCCCTACAGTTTGATCTCGATGTCCACACCCGCAGGGAGGTCCAGGTGCATCAGCGCGTCCACCGTCTTCTGCGTCGGCTCCAGGATGTCGATCAGCCGCTTGTGCGTGCGCAGCTCAAAATGCTCCATGGACTCCTTGTCGATATGCGGGGAGCGGATCACGGTAAAGACGCTGCGGCTGGTGGGCAGCGGCACCGGTCCGCTGATGCGAGCTCCGGTGCGCTTCACCGTGTCCACGATCTTCTCCGCCGACTGGTCCAGGACCTTATGGTCGAAGGCCTTGAGCTTGATCCGGATCTTCTGCTTCATGCCCGACCACCGACCGCCGCGCCCACTCCCCCGGCCGCTCCCGGGAGGTCCCTCCTGCTGCGGCTGCTCATTCCACGATCCCGGTGACCACGCCGGCGCCCACGGTGCGCCCCCCCTCCCGGATGGCAAAGCGCAGCCCCTCCTCCAGGGCCACCGGCGTGATCA
>JAVKIA010000038.1 GCA_031459715.1 Armatimonadota bacterium
GGGCTCAGTGCGGAAGCCGAACGGGCGATTCTGGCCCTGGCGCTGGCACAGCCCACCTGGGGTCCGGCGCGGCTGGCTGTGCAGTTGGCCCGCCCCGAGCCCGGCGGCTGGCACCTGGCCCCGGTCACGATCTATCGGTTTCTGCGCCGGGTGGGCCTGCAGACCCGGTGGCAGCGGCTGGCGGTGTTGGAAGTCCACAGCGCGCAGACCGCGGGCCTGCTGACCGAGCGCACGCGCCGAGCCCTGGCGAGGGCCCAGCGCCGGCGAGCAGCCCACCTCGCTGCCGAGCAGCCGGGCGACCTGGTCTGCCTGGATACGTTCTACATCGGGAAACTCAAAGGGGTGGGCAAGGTCTGGCAATACACGGCCTGCGACGCCGCCTGTTCGTACGCCATTGCCGAAGTCGGCACAGAGTTTTCGGCCGAGGCGGCGGCCCGCTTCCTCACCACCCGGGTCCTGCCCACCTACCGGGCGGCAGGCTGGCCGATCCGCCGGGTGCTGACCGACCAGGGCAGCGAGTACCGCGGAGCGTTCGATCAGGCCACTGCCGCCTGGGGGATCCGCCACAGTCGCACCCGACCGCGGCACGCCTGGACCAACGGGTTCGTGGAGCGCCTGCAGGGCACTATTCTCAGCGAGCTCTGGCGGGTGGAGTTCCGCCGTCGGTTCTTCACCCACGTGCGGTTCCTGCAGGCGGCCCTGGATCGGTACCTCGAGTTCTACAACTACCGCCGGCCGCACCTGGGCTACCGCACCCACGGTCGGCCACCCGCCGAGATGTTCTGGGGCGTCGCCGGGAGGGAAGACCGTGACCACCTCGCTCATGCCTGATGTGTGCACACCCTTCCGAAACTGGACAGTCTAGAGGAGCGCCCATGACGCCTGACGTTCACGCACTGATGCGCGCCACGGACCACCTGCTGCCGGTCGCCCATCACGTCCGCCGCACGTGGCAGGACAGCGAGGATCTCGCCGAGGCGATGGGGCTGTTGCTCGACGCGATGGACGTGGCCGCCCAGGCTGCTGCGGGCGCGACGACAGCCCTAGCGCGGTGCAACGCCCGTCGCGGCGACGGTTTGCAGTCGGTTTGCAACGCCCCGGGGAAGCGGCACCCCTCGGACACGCAGGTTTGCACGCAGGTTTGCACCAGGCCTCCGATCCCCGCGTCCTGCCTGCACTGCGGGGAGACCTCGAAAAAGACCGCAGGGGTCGGGCGCACGAATCTCTGCGTCTGATGCGGCGTTCCGCAAGCGCGATCCTCTTGCCGAACGGAGGGGGTCGGGTCGAGGCCCGATCTGCAAACCAATCTGCAAACCGCCGGCCGAAAATGGCACCGAAAATCAGGGAGTGACAGGGAGTGACACCGTGAGAAGCGGAAGCGCCGAAACCCGCGTGGGAAGCGGATTCCGGCGCTTCTCGTTCTCAGTCCTTGCTATTCGCTGTCAGTCCCCTCGGCTTCTTCGCAACGAGGGGGTCGGCGGTTCGAATCCGCTCGTCTCCACCATTTCGTGAGTATCCTTCGCTTGCTCCCTGGCACTTCGCACGCATGCTGCCGGTCCGGCCGCAGGGAGGTCGACGCAGGACACACCCCGTCTGGCACCGAAATCACCAGCGCACCATGAAAGGGGGGGTGCGGGCATGTGACGATTGGCCCTGTGTTCCCTGGCTGCTGTCTTCCTGATCACGGTAGCCTTCTCTGGCAGTGCGGGCGGGCAGCAGCCGGTGAAGCTGACATTCTGGAGCTGGCGGGTCGAGGACAAGTGGGCTTACGACCGCATCATTCGGGTCTTCCAGCAGCGCAATCCCGGTATTCAGGTAGAGTTCATCCCCTTCCGGGCCACCGAGTACAACACCATCCTCTCCTCCGCCCTCACCGCAGGGAAGGGCCCGGACATCGTTCATCTCCGCGCCTACGGAGGACTGGAGACCTTTACCGCTCCGGGGTTTATCGCTCCACTGGATACAGAGATGGTACCGGAGCTGAAGCGATTCTCCCTGCAGACCCTGGTGGGAGCGCGGGGGCGGAAGGACGGAAAGATCTACGGCGTCCCCTTTGCCACGCAGACCTTGGTGATTTTCTACAACAAAAAGATCTTCGCCCGGTACAATCTCTCCATCCCCAAGAGCTGGGACGAGTTCCTGGCTGTGATGAAGACCCTGAAGGACCATGGGGTGCTGCCGCTGGCCAACGGGGGAAAGGACGGATGGACCCTGGAGGTCCTTTCGGGGGTGGTGGCTCCGAACTTCTACGGGGGCACCGCTTTCTACGAGGCGGTCATCCGCGGCCACACCACCTTCCGGGACCCTGCCTACACCAACGCCCTGGCAAAGATGCTGGAACTGCGTCCCTACATGCCCCCCGGCTTCATGGGTGTCGATTACGCTACCATGCAGCAGTTGTTCATCAATGAGCAGGCCGCCATGTTCATCGGAGGGTCCTGGGAGATAGGCTTCTTCAAAGCGCAGAACCGGGCCCTGGACTTCGGCGTCTTCGCCGGGCCACCGGAGAAGCCCACGCAGACGCCATGGGTCTCCTCCTTCGCTGACGGCAACTACGGCATCAACGCCAAGACCCCCCACATGGCCGAAGCCGTGAAGTTCATCCGCTTTACCGCCACCACGGAGTTCGGACAGATGTTCACCGACCTGCTGGCCCAGCTCTCCGCGGTCCCGGGCGTGGTGGTGAAAGACCCGGTGCTGAAGCAGGTCCAGGTCCTGAACCGTAAGGCCACTCCCTACATGATGCTGGTGGGCTTCCGCTGGCAGGCGCCGACCGGCTCCACGTTGCTGCAGAGTGCACTGCAGGCGATGATGGCCGGCCGGATGACCCCGGCGCAGGTGGGCGACGAGGTGACCACGGCGCTGCCCAGCTGGTTTGAGCCCTTCAGGGGACGCTAGCCGGCCCAAGAATCCGCTCCGGGACTTCTGGGGTTCCCCGGCCGCATCATGTGAGATCTTCCAGACGTGCTCCTGAGGGGAACGGGCGAGCGGGCACGAGCCAGCTTGCCCGAGCAGTGGTTGCGCCGGCGGCGTGGCCTCGGCCCGGTCGCCGGCGGCAGTTGAGCCTGCGCGCGGCCCGGCGCCTGTGGCTCGCTTTCTTCATCGGTCCCGCCCTGCTGCTCTTCGCCCTCTTCGTCACATACCCGATCCTCTCCGCGCTGGGCTACAGCCTGTTCGCCTGGGAGGGGATCGGACGGCGGGGCTTCATCGGGCTGGGAAACTTCGTCCGCCTCTTCCACACCTTCCCCTACCCGCGCCTGCTGGGCAACGCCTTCTGGCACAACGTGCTGGTCTTCGTGATGACGATGACCATCCAGAACGTCACTGCGCTGGGGCTGGCCCTGCTGCTGGCGCGCGGCCCCCGCGGGGAGCGCTTCTATCGTGTGGTCTTCTTCCTGCCGGTGATCCTCTCGCTGGTGATCGTGGGTTTCCTGTGGCTGCTGTTCTTGAACCCGATGTTTGGAGTGGTGAACAGGGTCTTGGTTATGGCCCACCTGGGTAGCCTGGCCCGACCCTGGCTGGGCGATCCGCAGACCGCACTGTTCACGCTGATCCTGGTCAATGCGTGGAGGTGGCTCGGCTTCCCCACACTGGTCTTCCTGGCGGCGATGCAGGGGATTCCCAGCGACTACCTGGAGGCGGCGCGGATCGATGGAGCCACGGAGTGGAAGCTCTTCCGCCACGTGATCTTTCCCCTGATCGCCCCGGCAGTGACCATCATCGTCTTGCTCACCTTCATCGGATCTTTCAACTGGTTCGAGCTGCCCTACGTGATGCAGGGAGTTTCCGGCGGCCCTAACCGGTCCACGGACGTGCTGGGCTTGCTCTTCTACCGCACGGCGTTTGGTGAGGTAGACACCGGTCTGCAGGACATCGGTATCGGATCGGCCATCGCGGTGATCATGTTCGTCCTGCTGGTGACCGTCTCGGCTGTGGCCGCCGTCCACCTGCGACGCCGGGAGGTGGAGTACGCGTGAGGCTGCCTTGGCGCTGGACTCCGTTTGTCCAGATCCTGCTGCTTTGCAACGCCGTCCTGGTCCTGGCCCCCATGGCCATCATGATCCTCTCCTCTTTTAAGACCACACGGGAGATCTTTCGGAACCCCTTCGGGCTTCCCCAGCAGTGGCGCCTGGACAACTTCACGCGCGTATGGGTAGAGGCGCGTTTCGCCCAGTACTTTCAAAACAGCGTGCTGGTTACCATGGCCTCGGTGCTCCTGATCGTGGCGCTGGGTGCCATGGCTGGGTACGCCCTGGGACGGTTCCGTTTCGGCGGGAGCGACCTGCTCTACCTCTACTTTCTCAGTGGTCTGATGCTCCCCATCCGCCTGGGCGTCATCCCGCTCTTCATCCTGATGCGCAACCTGCGCCTGCTGGACACTCTGTGGTCGCTGATCTTGATCTACGCCGCCTCGGGGCTGCCCAGTGCCGTCTTCATCCTCACCGGTTTCTTCCGCACCCTGCCTGCGGATCTGGACAGCGCGGCGCGCATCGACGGCGCAGGGGAGTGGCGGATCTTCGTCCAGGTCATGCTGCCTCTGGTCCGTCCGGCTCTGGTCATCGTCGCCGTCTACAACCTGATTCCCGTGTGGAACGACTTCTTCTTCCCCCTGGTCTTCATCCAGTCTGACCAGCGAAAAACCCTCCCCCTGGGGATGACGGCCTTCTTCGGCCAGTACTACACGGACTGGGCGACGCTCTTCGCCGGGCTCACGCTGGCCGCCGTGCCCGTGGTGGTGCTGTACGCCCTTCTATCACGCCAGTTCATCCGCGGTCTGACCGCTGGGGCCGTAAAAGGTTGAGCCATGCTTCGCGTTCACCCTGTACTGTGCCCGCTGGCCGGGGGGCTCGTTGTCTCCTGCCAGGCCCGGGCCGGGCACCCGTTGCGCAGCCCCACGATGATTGCGGCTCTGGCTCGGGCCGCTTGCGCCGGCGGGGCCGTGGCCGTGCGCGTCAGCGGTGAAGCCGACATCCGCGCGGTGCGTCAGGCTATCGGCCTTCCCATCATCGGCCTGCGCAAGGTCTTTCACCCGGACACGCCCGTGTACATCACGCCCACCCTTGCCGACGCCCGCGCGGTAGCCGAAGCAGGTGCCGATATTATCGCTGTGGATGCTACCGCTCGGCCCCGTCCCGGTGGCGAACGCCTGGAGGATCTTCTGGGGGCGATCCACGAGGAACTGAACCGGCCCGTGCTCGCCGATGTGGCCACGCTGGATGAGGGCCTCTGGGCCGCCCGGCAGGGAGCAGATGCTGTGGCTACGACGCTGGCGGGCTACACGACCTTCCAACCCCCGCCGGAAGAACCCGACGTGGACCTGGTGCGGGCCCTGGTGCAGCAACTCCAGGTTCCCGTGCTGGCGGAAGGGCGCTACCGCCGTCCGGACCAGGCCCGGACCGCCCTGCGCGCAGGCGCCTTTGCCGTGGTCGTGGGGCGGGCGATCACCGACCCCCTGATGCTCACCGAGCTGTTCCTGGCGGCGCTGCGTTCTCCCTGACCGCAATGCGGCGTGATCTGTTCATGGGCATCGATGGCGGGGCCTCCTCCACGACGTGCGTTGTCGTCGACAGCAGCGGACGCGTCCACGCTAGCGGCCACGCCGGTCCGGTGGACCACCTGTACCGGCCGGCAGGCCGCCGGCAGACTCGCCGGGCGCTGCGAGATGCTGTGGACGCGGCCCTTGCCGCATCCCGCTGCCGTGGGAGGCTGCGTGCCATCGTGGCCGGACTCACCGGGCTGGAACCAGACTCGCCCGAGGCCCGCCTGGCCAGGCGGATGGTGCATGAAGTCGTGCGGGCAGACATTATCCGGGTCACCTGGGACGTGGAGGTGGCCTTCGCCGGGGCCGCAGCGGGAGGATCAGGCATTATGGTCATCGCCGGGACGGGATCGGTGGCATTTGGCCGAAATGCCCGCGGACAGACGGCGCGCGCCGGGGGATACGGCTTTCTCATCGACGATCACGGTGGGGGCGTCAGCATCGGGCAGGCGGCGCTAAGGGCGGTGCTGCAGGCGCGCGACGGGCGCGGTCCGCACACCCGCCTGCTCCCCCTGATTACGGAGCGACTGGGCGACTGGCCGGCCATCCGCCGTGCGGTCTACGGGGAGGGGGGCCGGGTCCTCCTGGCCTCGTTGGTGCCGCTGGTTGCCCGGGCTGCGGCAAGCCACGACGCTGTAGCCCGGAGGATCCTGGGTGCAGCAGGACAGGCCCTCGCTGACCTGGCCGCGGCGGTGGCCCGCAGGCTGGACATGAGGGAGGAATCCTTCGACCTCTTCACGGTGGGTGGGGTATTCGCCGCAGGCGAGCTCGTCAGGAAGTCCCTGCGCCGGGCTCTGCGCAAGCACGCCCTGCGCTGCCGGCTGCGTCCTCCCATCTTTCCTCCAGCCATCGGGGCTGCCCTCCTGGCCATGGAGGCCGCGGGCGTCCCGCTCCAAAGCGCGGTGCTGCGGCAGCTGAAAAGTACCTCCGCGCCTGAAGACCAGACCCGATGAGACGTCCGGGCGGATGCTTCGGAATAAGGAAAGACACGGGAGGCGTTCCGACAACCTACACCTTCCAGACCAGGGAGACCACCGCCAACAGCGTCGCTCCCAGCAGCAGGGCCAGGGGCGCCCCCAGGCGCGCGTAGTCGCCCAGCCGGTAGCCGCCGGGTCCCATGACCATCAGGCTGGCCGGGTGGCTGATAGGCGTCAGCAGCGTGACCGAGGTGGCTGAGGCCACCGTAATCATGAAGGGCACCGGTGAGGTACCGCTGGGCGCCGCCGCGCTGAGGGCGATGGGTGCCACCACGATGGTGGTGGGGACGCTGGGGACGAAGTGCCCGATGACCACGGCTACCAGCAGGACCGCCGCCAGGGAGACCACAGGGCCGGCACCGCCCTGGGGAAGAATGGCCTGGGCAATGGCCGCTGCAGCCCCCGTCGTGTGCAGGGCCATGCCCAGAGGGATCAGCCCCCCGATGACGATCACCGTGCGCCAGTCTATGGCCTGGAAAACTTCCTCGGCGCTAATGCATCCTCCCAGCACCACGACTCCCGCTGCCAGCAGCGCGGCCAGGCTGAGAGGGAGGACCTGCGACGTTCCCAGGACGATCAGCATCACCACGGCCAGCGCTGCCAGCCCCATGCGTGACCGCCGAGGGGTGAGGGGTTCATCCAGAGAGATGAAGTTGGGATCCTGCCGCAGGGCACGGATGCGGTCGCGCGGTCCCAGCAGGAGCAGGGCGTCGCCGTATTGCAGGGGCAGCTCCGCCAGCCAGGTGCGCCGCGGCTGCCCCTGGCGCCAGATGGCCGCCACCGTGAGCCCGTAGCGCTGGCGGAACTCCAGCTCCCGCAGGCTGCTCCCTGCCAGGTCCGAGCGGGGGGCGATGACCACCTCGACCAGACCCACGTCCTCCGTCTCCAGCATGTCGTCCTCTGTATGCTGGAGAGGTTCCGCCTGCACCGCGCCACTCTCGCAGAGCCGGGCCACGTCGGTGGGGCGGGCTTCCGCCACCAGGCAGTCCCCAGGCAGCAGTCGCTCGTCTGGCGAGGGCCCGTGGATGCGCCGGTTCCCCCGCTCGATGGCGAGGATAGTCATGCCGAAACTGGTTCCCAGCGAGGTTTCCGCCAGCGATCGGCCTCCAAGGGCAGAGCCATCCTTCAGTCGCAGCAGGAACAGGCGCTCGGGCAGCCGGTAGGCTTCCCGCAACGTCAGGCGTGGGATCCCGGTGGGTGTGACCGTGGCCGAGGGGCCAGCCGGCAGGAGACGATGGCCGACCAGCACCATGAAGACGATCCCCGCGACCAGCAGCGATACCCCCACCGGGAAGAAGGAGAAGAAAGCCAGCGGGGGCTCTCCGGCCTGCACCAGCACCGAGTTGACCACGAGGTTGGAAGGCTTACCTATGAGGGTCAGCGCTCCGCCCAGCCGGGCTCCAATCGCCAGCGGCAGCAGCAGGCGGGAGGGGCTGAGGCCTGTCTGCCGGCAGACCGCCAGGGTCACCGGGATCAGCATGGCCATGGCGCCGACGATGTTCATGAAGCCGGAGAGGACACCGCCCAGTGCCATCAGTACTGCGGTCAGCCTGTGTTCCCCCGGGCCCGCGGCGCGCAGCAGCCAGTCCGCGGCCAGGACGGCGACCCCTGTGCGCTCCAGCCCGGCGCTGACCACGTAGAGGGCGGCGATGGTCACTACCGTGGGGTCGCTGAACCCGGCCAACGCCGCGGCCGGTGTTGCCGCGCCGGTGAGGGCCAGGGCCACGACCACCGCCATGGCGATGACCTCCGGGCGCGCCCGGCCCCATGCGAAGGCGGCCAGGGCGGCCCCCAGGATGGCCGTGGCCACCCATGCCTGGGATGTCATCATGCTTCTCCTCGTTTCCCGCTGACAGGCGTCCGACCTGCCCGCACCGGCGGATGAGCAGCCGATCAGCTAGTGGGAGTCGGCCAGAGGCCTCTCCGCACCCTCCGCCGCCCGCATGTGTGCCAGGACCGCTTCCCGGATGCGGCGGACGTGATCCCGCGCCGCCCGCTCGGCCTGATCCGGGTCCGCTGCAGCCAGCGCAGCCAGGATGCGCCGGTGCTCCTCCAGCGCCTTGGGCATCCTTCCGGGGATGGTAGCGGAGGTGCGGAAGACGATCCGGATCTGGTCCTGGAGGTTGTCCAGGGCGCGGACGAGGCGGCGATTACCACCCCGCGCGCGGATCAGCCGGTGAAACTCCAGGTCAATCCTGATGTGGGCGTCGATGTCCCGGCGGCGGACAGCGCTCTCACCCTGCTGCAGCAGGTCGCGCAGCCGTCTTAGGAGCTCGTCGTCCATGCGGTCAGCCGCCAGCCGGGTAGCCAGGCCCTCCAGCATCTCCCGCATCTGATATATCTCGTTGACGTCCTCCCAGCGGAGGATGGCGACGTAAGCGCCGCGGTTGGGCAGCATTGTCACCAGCCCGTCCTGCGCCAGCCGCTCCAGGGCTTCTTTGACCGGCGTCCGGCTCACGCCCAGCGCGGCTGCCAGCCTGGGCACGCTGAGCTTGCTACCGGGCTTGAGTTTCTGCTCGGCAATGGACTGCTTGAGGGCGACATAAACCCGTTCGCTGAGGCTGGGTAGCACTTCGACAGGAGGAAGGCCCTGGATCGGTTCGGGGTTATCGCCTGTCATGCGTTCAAATGCGTCCCTTCCGGGAGACCCTGCTCCCGCTCCTGCCGGGCGGCGATGCCTCTGGACGGAGGCATCCGGAGGGGGGCCGCCGTAATATCTACATGTAGAATTCTACATGCAAATGTCTTATGCTGGAAGGCGTAACGAAGCCCGCCCGACTCGATGGTGCCACCGACGTACGAGGGAGCCCGTATCCCAGAACCGGGCCCGCCCGGCGGTATGTCTGAGGCGCTCGGCAGGAGGCGAATCGCCGCCGTCCAGGCTTTCCACCTTGCGGCCCGTCTGAACTGGCCGCTTGGAGGAAGTGCCCGCAGGCAGCCCCTCTCCGTCCGCCAGTCTACGATTGTCAGATTGCTGTGCGACGACGGATTGGTCGGGTACGGGGAGTGCATGGGACCCCCGACAGTTCTGGTCCCTGCAGTTCGCCATCTGGCTCCGCTCGTCCTCGGGGCCGATCCGCTGGCCCGGAACGTGCTGACCCGTGCCCTGATGACCCGAGCCAGGGAAGAGGGCCCCACAGGTCCTCTGGTAGCGGCCGTCAGCGGCATCGATCTCGCCCTGTGGGACCTGGCCGCCAGAGCCCTGGACGTCCCGCTGGTCGTGTTGCTCGGCGGTGGCGTCCGCGACCAGGTGCCCACATACGCCGCCAGCGTCTACTTCTCCTCCCTGGATGAGGCAGTGGACGTTGCCGGGCAGTTCGTGGCGCGGGGATTCCGCTCCATCAAGGTCAAGGTGGGAATGGGGGTGGAGGAGGATGCCGTGCGTGTGGCTGCCATCCGCGACCACGTGGGACCGGAGGTACGCCTCCTCCTGGACGCCAACGGGGCCTACGACGCGAAGGCTGCGATCACCCTGGCCAGGCGGTGTGACTCAGCCGGCATTTTCTGGATCGAGGAGCCTGTGCCGGCCGATGATCTGGAAGGGTGCCGCAGGGTGCGCGACGCCACGGCGCTGCCCATCGCTGCAGGCGAGAACCTCTCCACGCGACAGGGCTTTGCCCCATGGATTGCGGCACGAGCCGTCGACGTGGTCATGCCGGACCTGGGACGGTGCGGCGGGCTCACCGAGGCCATGGCCGTAGCCGCCATGGCCTCGGCACACGGCGTGGCCGTCTCGCCCCACTGCTGGGGAAGCTCCATCGCCTTTGCCGCCGCCGTGCACTTGGCGGCGGCTCTGCCCCACTGCCAGCTGCTGGAGTTTGACGCCCACCCCGATCCCCTGCGCGAGGCCCTCCTGGGTGATGTGCTCAACCCTCGCTCGGGCGCCGTGGCCGTCCCTGCCGGGCCCGGGATCGGGGTGGAGGTGCAAGAGGCGGCGCTGCGGGAATTTGCCGCTCCCGACGGAGGGTGACGGTGGCCGCCGCCCGCCCACGCAGAGTTGACGGAGAGAGGCTGCGCTATTCCCTGATCAGTTGGGGGACGGTGGGAGCCATCCTCCTCCTATGGTACGTGGCCACGACGTGGGGATGGGTCTCCTCCTTCATCCTGCCCTCCCCGGGCCAGCTTCTGGCGGAGTTCCGGCTGCTGCTCCTCAAGGGCTACGCCGGCAAGCCGCTGGGGGAGCACCTGTGGGCCAGCCTGCTGCGTACCTTCACCGGCCTGGGCCTGGGCATCGCCGTGGGTGTGCCCGTCGGACTGCTCATGGGGTACAGCCCGGCCGCTCACGCCGTCCTCTCGCCGATCTTCTCGTTCCTCCGTCCCATCCCGCCCATCGCCTTCATCCCTCTGATGATCCTCTACTTCGGGATCGGCGAGTTCTCCAAGGTTGCCCTCATCTTCCTGGCTGCCCTCTACTACGTCGTGCTCAACTCTTCCGCCGGGGTGCGCACGGTGCCCCGCGACCTGATCCGGGCCGGTGAGAACATGGGCCTGAACCGCGTGCAACTGTTTTCCCACGTCATCTTCTGGGCAGCGTTGCCTCACATCATGACCGGGGTGAAGACGGCAACGGCGGTGAGCTGGGCCATCGTGGTGGCGGCCGAGCTGATTGCCGCGCAGGCCGGCCTGGGCTTCATGGTCATGGACGCCACAACGTTCTTCCGGGTGCCCAATGTGTACATCGGCATCATCATCATCGGCCTGATCGGGGTGACTCTGGAGATCATCACCCTCTTTTTCGACCGGAGGCTCCTCCATTGGGCGGGGAAGTAGCCACCGTACCTACGCAGGCGCCTCCTGCCGCCAAGATCGTGGTGCGAGACGTCGGTCGCATCTTCCCGCCGGCCTCGAAGCGGTCCTCTCCGGTGGTGGCCTTGCGGGAAGCGAATTGCGAGGTCTATGCGGAAGAGATTGTCGGCCTGCTGGGGCCCAGCGGGTGTGGGAAGACCACCCTGCTCAACCTGATCGCCGGCTTCGACCGGCAGGATCAGGGAAGCATCACCATCGGCGGAAAACCTGCAGGCCGCCCCGGTCCGGACCGGATGATGGTCTTCCAGTTCCCTGCCCTTTTCGGCTGGCTCACCGTCTGGGACAACATCGTCTTCGGGCCCCGCCACCGGGGAGAGGACCCGCGCGAGTATATCCCCCGTGCTCGCGCCCTGATCGAGGCTGTAGGCCTCTCCGGCCGGGAGCACGACTACCCCCACCAGCTCTCCGGGGGGATGAAGCAGAGGGTGCAGCTGGCCCGCGCCCTGCTGAACCGGCCAGAGGTCCTGCTGATGGACGAACCCTTCGGGGCCCTGGACTCGCAGACGCGCAGCCAGATGCAGGAGCTGCTGCTGCAGGTATGGGGACTGTACCATCCCACCATCCTGCTGGTTACCCACGACCCGGAGGAAGCCCTCTTTCTCTGCGGCCGCATCTACATAATGGGCCGCGGCGGGCGGATTCAGGGTTGCCTCACGGTGCCGTTTGCCTACCCCAGGACCGTGGGGCTGATCGGTACGGCGGAGTTCGCACGGCTGAAGTACGAACTCCTCCGGGCGCTGCGTCCGGAGGAGCACAGCCAAACCTCCGGAGGGGATGCCGGAGGGAATCCCAAAGGGGGTGGAACATGAACAGGCGCCTTGCTGTGGCGCTAAGCGTGATGGTTCTGACTGCGGTACTGGCCCTGCCGGGGCGCGCGCAGCCGCCGCTGGTGGTGCGCATTGCCTGGCAGCCCTACAACGCGGTCATCTTCTACACGGCGCGCGACCTGAAGATCTTCGAGCGCGTGGGGCTGCAACCCCAGTACACCCGATTTACCGCAGGGCCCCCGCAGTTCGCCGCGTTCCAGAGCGAGAGTGTGGACGTGGGGCTGTTCGGGACGGCGGGCATGGTCGTCGGCGCCTCCCAGGGCCTGGACTATCGAAACTTCTACATTCAGATCCTCAGCAGCTACGCCGATGGGCTGGTTGCCCGACCGGACAGCGGCATCACCCGGCTGGCGGACCTGCGGGGGAAGCGCATTGCCTACATGCGTGGTACCAGCGCGCACCTGGGGCTGATCAAGGCGCTGCAGAGCGCGGGCCTCACCCCGGCGGACGTGACCATGATCCACATGGACGTGACGGCCATGACCCCCGCGTTCACTAAGGGCGACGTGCACGCCGCCTATGCCTGGGAGCCGTGGATCTCCAGGATGCAGGAGGCCGGGGGGCGGGTAATCGTGCGCAGCCACGATGTGGGGCTCAACACATCGGACCACTGGGTAGCCCGCGTGGGGTGGGTGCAGCGCAACCCGCGGGGCGTGCTCTTGTTGCTCAAGGCCGTGGACCAGGCGCTGGAGGAGTTCCGGCGGAATCCTGCGGTGGCCATCAAGGCCACGGCGGAAAACCTCGGCGTGACAGAGGCCATCGCCAAGCGGATCGTGGAGATCAACCCGGTGGTCAGACTGGAGCAGCTGGTGGATCCCAAGTTTGAGCTGTCCTTGCTGCCAGGCGGCGGCGCGCAGCGGATGATCCAGGAGGTAGGCGACTTCCTGCTGCGGGAGGGCATCATCCGCAGCGCCATTGATGCCAGCAAGATTGTGGAGGGGTCATACATCCAGGCCTACTTGCGGACCAAGTAGCAGCCAGGGGGGTGAAGCATGCCCCGGGCGACCGTCCTGGTGACGGCGCGCATGTTCGGGCGGATGGGCGGTGCAGCCCCTCGGCGCCTTGAGGCGGCAGGTTACCACCTGCGCTACCCCTCCGACCGGAACCGTCCACCGCAACAGGATGAGCTCCGGGGCCTGCTGGAGGGCGTGGAGGCCGTGATTGCAGGCGTGGAGCCCTGGACGGCCGACCTCATGGAGGCAGCGCCGGCGCTCCGCCTCATCTGTCGATTCGGCGTCGGCTACGACTCCGTGGATCTCCAGGCTGCCACGCGCCGGGGCATCTTGGTGGCCATCACGCCTGCCACCAACCACGTGGCCGTGGCCGAGCACACCATGGGACTGATCCTGGCGGTGCTGCGGCGACTGCCGCTGCAGGATGCCCGGGCCAAGCGGGGTGAGTGGGTTCCCGAGCCTGGGCCGGAACTGCGCGGCCGGACCCTGGGTGTTGTGGGCCTGGGGCGCATCGGGCGCGAGGTGGCCGATCTGGCGCGGGCATTCGGAATGCGGGTGGTCGCCTGCGAGATCGCCCCCGACGAGGCGTTCGTCACCAGCCGGGGGATTACCCTGGTCGACCTGAGGACGTTGCTCAGGGAAGCCGATGTGGTCACGCTGCACGTTCCCCTGACTGCGGCGACCCGCAGGCTGATCGATGCGACGGCTCTTCGGACGATGAAGCGCGGCTCCTACCTTATCAACACGGCACGGGGCGGATTGGTGGATGAGGCCGCGCTGTATGACGCGCTGACCTCGGGGCACCTGGCGGGGGCGGGGCTGGACGTGACCGATCCCGAGCCTCCGGCGGATTGGCGCCTCGCCCGGCTGCCCCAGGTGGTAATGACTCCTCACGCGGCCGGTTTGAGCACCGACGCCATCGCCCGGATGGAGGAGGCAGCGGTGGAGACGACGCTGGCGGTGCTGAGAGGCGAGCTGCCGTCCAATCTCTTGAACCCCGAGGCGCATCCGGCGCAAGGGAGGTGACACCATGCCACGCCTGCACGGCATGTATCCTGCGTTGATCACTCCCTTCACTGCCGAGGGAACGATAGACGAGGACGCTTTGCGGCGTCTGGTGGCCTACCACGTGGATAAAGGCAGCGACGGGCTCTTCCTGTGCGGGTCCCTGGGCAGTGGGCCGGGGATGTCAGCGGAGGAACGGCGGAGGGTGGTCGAGGTGGCTATTGAGGCCGCGGGGGGTCGCCTTAGGACCATAGTTCACGTGGGGACCATCAACCCGGGGGAAGCGACCGACCTGGCCAGGCACGCCGAGGAGGCAGGGGCCGACGCCGTCGCCGCCGTCGCCCCCTACTACTACAGGCCCGCCTGGCCGGTGGTGCGGGCATTCTACGACCGCCTGCTGGATGTCACCGGCCTGCCGGTGTGGGCTTACAATCAGCCGGCGCACTCCCACTTTGAGTTCACCGCTGACCAGGTCCTGGAGCTGTCCGAGCGCGGCGTTCGCGGGTACAAGGACGGGGGCCTGTCCTACTACGCCTTTCAGCAGGTGCTGCTCCGCGCCAACCGGGAGCAATTGACGGTTTTCACCGCCGTCCCGTCGCTGCTGTTCGCTGCGCTGGTCGATGGAGCCGATGGGTTCATTGGCGGGCCCAACAACGTCCTGCCGCAGTTCTACAACGCCCTCTACGCAGCGGTGAGAGACGGAGACTGGGGGCGGGCCGTGGCCCTGGAGCGCCGGGCGGGGGAGGTGTTTCGCCTCTGCGGCGGGCCGGGAGCCGTCTCCATGTGGCATGCCCTTCTGGCGGAGTTTGGCGTGGCATCGGGGCAGACGCGGCTGCCCCAGCCTCCGATCACCGAGGAGGTTCGCGCCATGGCCGCGGCCAATGCCGCCCGCCTGCGGCAGATCATTGAAGAGCTGGGGATTGCCTGGTGAGGACGATGCCGGCACGCTCCGCGGTGGGACTGATAGGCGTAGGCACCATGGGCAGTCGTATGCTGGAGCGGCTGATTGCGGCAGGGTACACCGTGGTGGCCCGGGATATCTCACCTCAGGCTGAGAGCCGGGCGGCTCAGGCGGGTGCGCTGGTAGCGGCCTCGCCGGCAGCGGTGGCCCGGCAGGCCGGTATCGTGCTCCTGTCCCTGCCCATGCCCGCAGACGTCGACCGGGTGGTGGCCGCTGAGGACGGGATCCTGGCCGGAGCGCCAGAGGGCTCCCTGATCGTGGACCTGAGCACGGTGGACCCCGAGACAACCAGGCGCAACGCGGCCCGGGCGGCGCAGCGCGGTGTGGGCTACCTGGACGCGCCGGTGCTGGGCCGGCCGCCAGCATGCGGCCGGTGGACCTTGCCGGTCGGTGGAGCGGCCACCGACCTGGAGCGGGCCCGTCCCGTCCTCGAGGTCCTGGCGTCGCGGCTGATCCATGTGGGACCCAGCGGCTGGGGCAACATCGTCAAGCTGCTGAACAACATGATGTTCTCGGCCATCAACGCCGTGACGGCCGAGGTGCTGGCGGTGTGCGCCGCGCTGGGAATGGACCCGCAGGTCTTCCTCAGCACCGTGGCCGACAGCGGCGCGGCCACCGTGAGCAACCTCTTCCGCGAGCTCGGCCCCAAGATCCTCAGCCGGGACTTTACCCCCGCGTTCAGCCTGGGGCTGCTGCACAAGGACGTCCGTCTGGCTCTGGAGATGGCGGCGGCGGCGCGGGCGCCCACCATCGTCACCCCGGCAACCGCCGTCCTGCTGGAAATGGCGCGCGCCCGGGGGTACGAGGCCGAGGATAGCAGCGCGGTGGTCAAGGTCCTGGAGGCTCTGAGCGGCCGAGAGGTACGCCCGCACGGGGGTAGACACCCATGCTAACGGTGCCGCTGGAGTACGGCGACGGACACGTGAGGGTGGAGGTCCCGGACTCTGCTCTGGTCTTCTGGCCCGGCCGCTCCCACCAGGACCCACCGCAGGTGGATCCGGCGGAGGCCACCCAGCGCGCGCTGGAGGCCCCGCTGGGGCTACCGCCGCTGCGGGAGCTGGTGCGCCCGGGCAGCCGGGTGGTTATCGCTTTCCCCGATCGGGTCAAGGGCGGGGCGCATGACCGGGCGCACCGGAAAGTAGCCATCCCCATCATCATCGAGGAGCTGGAGCGTGCGGGCGTACGCCCTGCAGACATCGTCCTGCTGTGCGCCATGGGGCTCCACCGCAAGAACACCTACGAAGAACTGGCCCACTACCTGGGCCGCCCGCTTGTCGAGGCCTTCTGGCCGGATCGCCTGCTGATGCACGACGCGGAGGATCCCGCGGGCATCACCGCCCTGGGTACGACCGAGCACGGCGATCTGGTGGAGGTAAACCGGCTGGTGGCCGAGGCCGACCTGGCCATCCTGATCGGGCACACGCAGGGGAATCCCTACGGAGGGTACAGCGGGGGCTACAAGATGGCGGCTACCGGCATCACCACGTGGCGGTCGATCCGGGGTCACCACAGTCCGCGGACCATGCTCCGCTCCGACTTCGTGCCCGTGAACGTGGAACACAGCCAAATGCGGCGGCAGTTCGACGCCATTGGCCGGGCCATTGAACGGGGGATGGGCAAGCGGTTTTTCTGCGTGGATGCGGTGCTGGGGACCGACTCCCAGGTGCTCGGTGTCTTTGCCGGCGCTCCCGACGCCGTGCAGGCGGCCTCCTGGCCGCTGGCCTCCCGGCGTACGGACGTTCCTCTGGACATCGCCGAGCCTTTCGATGTGGTGGTCTTTGGCCTGCCACGCTCGTTCCACTACGGCCCGGGGATGGGCACCAACCCCATCCTGATGCTGCAGGCCATCGGCGCACAGATTGTCAGGCATCGCGATGTCCTGCGGGAGGGAGTGGTGGTCATCGCCGCCTCCCTGTGCGACGGCTGGTTCAACGACAGTTGGTTCCCCAGCTATCGGGTGGTATTCGAGCGGCTGGTCCAGGTGAACGAGCTGGCCGAGGTCAGCGCCTTCGAGGAGGAGATCTGCACCGACCCGCGGCTGGTGTGGAAGTACCGGGCAGAATATGCCTACCACCCCTTCCATGCTTTCTCCATGGTCTACATGGGTGCCGTCGCCCACCGCTACGCCGAGCGCATCTTCATCGTGGGGGCGCGGGCCCCCGGCTACGCCCGGGCCGTGGGGTGCGTGCCGGTAGCCACCTTTGCCGACGCCCTGCGCCGCGCGGAGCGCATCGTCGGCGCCGTTCCCCGGATCCTGGTATTGCCGCAGGCCTTCACCCGGGTCCCGGTCCACCTGCGGCGGGGGCGGCGATGAAGGTCCTGGACCTGACGCTGTCGCTGGCCGACGGCACTGCCGCGGGATTCGGCCTTCCGCCGGCTGTGGTGCGCCTCTGGCAGCCGGCTCCACAGCGCGGCTGGTGGGTTACTGAGATCCGGCTGCCCTCCCACATCGGCACACATGTGGACGCACCGCGCCACTGGCTGACGGAGGGCGTGGGCGTGGAGGGCCTGCCCTTGGAAGTGCTGGTGGGCCCCGCGGACGTCCTGCACCTGGAAGGCCGCCCCGAGCCCGGGCAGATCACGGCTACGGACCTGGCGGAGGCCGCCCGCGCCGCCGCCGCCCCCCGCTGGCTGCTGGCGACAGGCTGGGACCGGATGCATGGCAAGCCCGAGTACTTCAGTGCCTATCCGTCGCTGGCGCCGGAGGCGGCCGCATGGCTGGTGGAGCGGGGCGTCCGCCTGCTGGGCGTGGACATGCCCTCGCTCAGTCATGGAGAGAATGCGGCAGTGCACCGGATCCTGCTGTCAGCTGGGGTGGCCATTGTGGAGGGCCTGTGCGGGTTGACGGCGCTGGCCCAGCACGTGGGGATGCTGTGTGTGCTCCCCCTGCCTTTGCAGGGAGCCGACGGGACGCCGGTGCGCGCTGTTGTCATCGAGGAGGAGTGAGCATGCCTACCATGAGAGCGGCGCGCCTGTTCGCCACGCGGGACATGCGCGTGGTGGAGGTGGAGCGGCCCCGCCCCGGCCGCGGCGAGGTGGTGGTGCGGATCGCGTACACCGGAATCTGCGGGACGGACATCGAGATATACACCGGCCGGATGCCCTTCATCGCCCTGGGCCTCATCCCTCTGCCTCAGACCCTGGGGCACGAATGGTCCGGCATTGTCCAGGAGGTGGGAGAAGGCGTGACGGAATTCGCTCCGGGGGACCGGGTCACCGGCGATGTGACCATCTCCTGCCGGGTGTGCGAGTTCTGTAAAGCCGGCCGGTACAACATCTGTCCCAATCGCCGCTCAGTGGGGGTCATTCGCAAGGACGGAGCGCTGGCCGAGTACCTGGTGATGCCGGCGCACCACGTCTACCGCATCCCCGACGGGCTCTCCCTGGAGGAGGCCGCCCTGGCCGAGCCGGCCAGTTGCGCGGTACACGCCGTACGGCGGCTGGGCGTGCAGCCCGGGGACCGCATCGTAGTGGTGGGCGACGGTACGCTGGGCCTGCTGGCCCTGCAGGCGGCCAGGGCCGCCGGCGCCGGCCGGGTGGTTATGATTGGCTCGCATGACGAGAAGCTGGCGCTGGCCCAAGAGCTGGGCGCACACGCCACGGTGAACCGCCATCGCCAGGACGTGGTGCAGGCCCCCCTGGACCTCTGCGGGGGCAAGGTCGAGGGGGTGATCGAGGCTTCGGGCAACACCGCCGCGGTGGCCCCCGCACTGCGCCTGCTGCGTCCGGGGGGGCGGATGGTGGTCATCAGCATCTACCACGAGCCGGTGCCCGCGCTGGACCTGGCGGCGGTGACCAGCAACGAGATCACCATCACCGGAACCCTGGCGGGGCCGAACATCTTCCCGGGGCTCCTGCGCTTGATGGCCGAAGGTGCCATCCGGACCCGGCCGCTGATTACGCACCGTCTGCCTCTGGATGAGGTGCCTGAGGCATTCAAGAGGATCGAGATGCGGTCCGAGCCCTACGTGAAGATGCTTGTCTTCCAGCGAGGGACGCCTACCGGATCGTGATGTGGACGGCCTGACATGGATGTGGGGAGGTGTGCCAATTATGTACCGGCGAGCAGGTTTCTTCCTGATCGTCGCTGTCGTTCTGGCGGCGGGAGGGTCGGTGAGCGCTCAGGCCCCCCGCTACCCTGCGAAGCCGATCACCATGCTGGTTGGGTGGCCGGCGGGGGGCGCCACGGACCTGCTGGCGCGCACTCTGGCCGAGGCGGCAAAACCGCACTTTGATCAACCGTTGGTGGTGGTGAATCGTCCCGGAGGCGCAGGGACAATCGCCACCGCCGAGTTGGTCAACGCTGCGCCCGACGGGTACACGCTGCTTCTCCAGGCCATAGCCGTCGTCGCGGTGCAGCCACATCTGCGCAAGGTTCCCTACACCATCGATGACATGATTCCCGTTATTCACCTGGGAAGAAATCCTACCACCATCGGCGTGCGGGCTGATGCTCCCTGGAGGACGCCACAGGAGTTCGTGGAGGCAGCCCGCAGGGAGCCGGGACGTATTCGCATCGCCGCCCCCGGTGTGGGTACCATCCCGCATCTCAACGCCGTTCTGCTCACGGGTTGGGCCAAGGTGAGTGTGACCTTTGTCATTACCACCGGCGGTGCCATGTCCGTGGCACAACTGCTGGGGGGGCACGTGGAAGCCATCGCGCAGCACTACAACGACTACATCTCCCAGGCCGAGGCGGGGCGCATCCGTCCACTGGGTGTCTTCTCGGAGGCGCGCAACCCTCTGTTCCCGGAGGTGCCTACCTTTAAGGAATTCGGTTACAACATCACCGGCGAGGTCTATAACTTCATCGTGGTTCCCAAGGGGACCCCCGAATCCGTGAGAAAGTATCTCCACGATAGGTTCAAGCGGGCGCTAAACGAACCCCTGATGAGAGACTGGGCCAAGAAGACTCTGTACACCATCGAGTATCTGGGACCGGAGGACACGGACAAGCGTATCCGCTACTGGAACAGGGTCTATGCCGATGTGGTGCGGATGCTGGGAATCGGGGAGCGTTGAACTCGGTGAGGTCAAGGCGGGGTCTTAGCCCTCACGCTTCAGCGGCCATTGTTGCTGCCATCCTGTCTGCTCTCTACCTCGCCGCGGCCCGGAGCTACAGGCTCGGAAACCTGACGAATCCGGGTGCCGGCCTGTTCCCGCTTCTGGTGGGGATCGCGCTGCTGGTCACGTCCCTGTCTCTGCTGCTGGTGGAAGTGATCAGGGCACGATCCCCCGCCCATCCCCACGCCTTGCCCGCCGACCAGCCGCGGACGCCATTCATGGATCGCACCATGCTGACATTTGCTGGTGTCTCCGTTCTCTACCCGATGGCAGTTGCCGCCGTAGGATTCGAAGTCGCCACGGCCGCAGCCCTCGCGGGGATGTCTTTCGCCATGGGTGAACGGGGCGTTATGCGATTGGTCCTGCTGGGCGTCCTCGGCGCAGCCGCGAGCCACCTGCTCTTTCGCCGCCTCCTCGGCGTGCCGCTGCCGTGAGCGTCTTCCAGGGCCTGCTCCACGGCTTCGCGGTTGCGGCCACGCCTGCCAACCTCCTGGCCGCGTTCATTGGCGTCGTCGTGGGTACGGTAGTCGGTGTGCTGCCGGGCATCGGCGTGATTGGGGCTATGGCGTTGCTGCTGCCATACACCTTCGGCCTGGACGTGCGGGCCGGGCTGATCATGCTGGCGGGGATCTGGTATGGGGCGATGTATGGGGGAAGTACCACGTCCATTCTCATCAATCTCCCCGGGGAAGCGGCGAGCGTGGTGACCACGCTCGACGGCTACCAGATGGCGCGCAAAGGACGTGCGGGAGCGGCGCTGGCCGTAGCTGCCATCGGTTCGTTCGTGGCAGGCACGTTTGGACTGATCGGCCTGACCCTGTTCGCTCCTGCCCTGGCCAACGCCGCCCTGGCCTTCGGTCCTCCGGAGTTCCTCGCCGTGAGCGTCCTGGGTTTCGTGCTCCTGAGCCGGCTGACAGGAGGATCAGCCATCGCCTCTTTGCTCATGATATTCGTGGGAATGGCTCTGGCAACTGTTGGCATGGACCTTATGTCAGGCATCAACCGGTTCACATTCGGCGTGCTCCAGCTCAGCACCGGGATCGAACTTGCACCCCTGGTGATGGGACTCTTCGGCCTTGCCGAAATTCTGGCGGTAGTGTCCAGGCCGTATACGGTGGAGATGACGCGGGTGCGCTGGCGGCATCTCTATCCCTCGGCGCTGGAGATGAGGCGGTCGGCCAAGCCCATCGCGCGCGGCAGTGTGCTTGGATTTCTGGTCGGCCTCATTCCCGGACCGGCCGTGGTCATGGCCTCGTTCGCCTCCTACGCGATAGAACGGCGACTCTCTCGTCATCCTGAGGAGTTTGGGAGGGGAGCCATAGAAGGTGTGGCCGGCCCGGAATCAGCCAACAACTCCGCCACCTCGGGGGCTATGATCCCTCTACTGGCCCTGGGGCTTCCCTTTGCGCCGGCGACCGCCATGCTGCTGGGGGGGTTCATGATTCATGGTGTGACACCCGGGCCGCTGCTTATGATCCAACACCCGGACGTCTTCTGGGGATTGGTGGCCAGTATGTACATCGGTAACGCCATGCTTCTCATCCTGAACCTCCCCCTGGTTCCCGCCTTCGCCAGCATCATCCGCACGCCTCCACGGATCTTGATGCCCATCATCATGGTTGTCTCCGTGGTTGGTGCCTACTCCATCAACAATCGGTTGTTTGATGTCTGGGTGATGCTGGCCGCAGGGGCCCTGGGCTATCTGTTGCGCAAAGCAGATCTGCCGGCGGCTCCCTTGGTGATTGGCTACGTCTTGGGACCATTCATCGAGGTCTATGCCCGGCAGTCACTTCTAATGCTCTATGGCAACCCGCTGGCGATCTTCCTGAGGCCCCTCGCCGCTGTTTTCCTCGTGGTGACTGCGGTCGTCGCGCTGGTACCTGCCGTTGTTCGGATCGCACGGGGCCGCGCTGGACACGGGCAAAGCCTCCCACATGGCGGGTAGTGCGCCCGAGCGAGCCGATGGTTGAACACCAGGCCCACATACGTGTGGAGGTTCACGAGCTGGAGCGCTATTGTGCGGCGCTTCTGAGGTCCGCTGGCGTGGAAGCTGGCGAGGCCCTGGAGGTTGCCCGCGCGCTGGTCTGGGCTGAGGCCAAGGGGATCACCTCGCACGGTGTCCGTTTGCTGCCCATATACACAAAGCGCTTTCAGGCGGGGCTCGTTCGCTCTCCAGCGTCCGTCTCTCGGGTACGCGAGGGCCCCTGCTGGGTGGTGCTCGACGGCGGCTCTGGCTTCGGCCCGGTGCTGGGATCCCTTGCCGCCGAGGAGGCCACCCGACGCGCCAGCATTTACGGGCTAGCGGCGGTCTGGGTACGCAACGCTACGCACTTTGGTGCCGCCGGGTACTACGCCTGGCAAATTGCCACCAAGGGGATGATTGGCTGTGTGCTGTGCAACGCGGCTCCTACCATGACCGTATGGGGCGCCAGGGAGGTGGCGATAGGCACGAACCCCATCGCGTTAGCTGCGCCGAGTGAGGATGGCTTCCCAATACTTCTGGATATGGCGACGAGCGTAGTCTCCCGACAGACGATCAACCTGGCGCGCGACCGCGGCATGCGCATTCCCTTGGGATGGGCCCTGGATGAGGAGGGGCATCCCACCGATCTGCCCGGGCGAGCGGCGATGCTGCTGCCGTTTGGCGGGTACAAGGGGTCAGGCCTTGCCATCTTCGTGGAGATCCTTTGTGGCCTGGTGGGAGGAGCCTGCTCCCGACACGAGATCGGTCGCCTGGCTTACGACTTCGACCGACCTGAAGGGATCGGACAGTTCTACCTGGCCATGGATCTGAAGCAGGTGTCGGAACTTCCCGCATACGGCCGGCGGATGCGCGAAATGGTGCAAGCACTGCGCCACCTCCGCCCGGCTGAAGGCGTGGATCGGGTGTTGCTTCCGGGCGAGAGAGAGTTCGCCGCCGAGGCAGCGAACCTGCAAAGTGGCCTACTCTTAGATCCTTCCGTAGCCCGGGATGTTTTCGCCATGGGCGATGCCTTCGGGGTGCCTCGGCCCGCCCTGATGTGAGATATCCACCTGCCTCAGGTGGGCCCGAGCGTCGGGCACCCGGCGGCCACCTCAGATCTGGTACCATGCCCCTGGCTTTGGGCTCAGCAGGTGCGTGTAGTCCGGGATTTCTCCCGCAGCGTCCGCCACGATACGCTCCCACAGCGTGCGAGCCAGATCCCCGTGTGCGTCGACGACGTCTAGACGCTGCTCAGGATCCTTAGCCAGGTCGAAGAGGTGCATATCGCCTCCGTCTCGCCTCGCTATGAGGGCAAATTCCCGATCCATGGTCCACACGTAGTCCCTGAAGATGCACGTCACATACTCGCGCGTGCGGCGATCCTGGCCACGGACCAGGGGGGTGAGGTCAATCCCATCCATGGGTAAGGGAGGTTGTACACCCAGCAGGCCCAGGATGGTCGGGGGCAGGTCGTGGTGCTGAACGAACGCATCTACGCGGCGGCCCGCCCCCAGGCCTTCCGGATGCCGCAGGAGAAAAGGCACGTGCATGAGCTCAGGGTAGAGTCCACGGGGCACCTTGCCAACCAGGCCGTGCTCGCCCAGCTGATGCCCGTGGTCCGAGACGAAAATCACGGCAGTGTCCTCCAGCCGGCCGAGATCTCGGAGAGCTCCCATGAAATGGCCCAACCAGCGATCTACCATGGTCACTTCTGCGGCGTAGCAGGCCCGCATGTAGCGCAGTTCGTCGGGCGACAGATAGTCCGCCTCCCCGTACATGGGCATGATCATCTCGCGGCCCGTGTAGTTTGGATAGTACAGGTCCCGGTACCACTGGGGAGGATCCCACGGCTCATGAGGGTCAAACACGTCCAGCACAAGGAAGAATCGTTCAGCGTCCCGGTTTTCCTCCAGCCAGCGGATCCCTTCTCGGAAGACCTGAGGTGCTGCCCAGTCCTCCTCGTGCCGTCGGTCTCGGGTATTGGCTAAGTGCTCTCGCAGGATGATCTCGGCGCGAGACCCGCGCATAGCTGGGTTCAGGTACCGGTCGACGTCGACTTCTGGAGGAGCTGAACGGTAACGGTCCCGCTCCTGGCCGCGGATCCAGCGCCACTCGTCGAAGCCGCGGTGGAAATTCATGGAGGGCTTGAACATATGGAAGACGTCCGTGATCAATGCCGTCCGGTACCCCTCGTGCTGGAGGATCTCGGCGAGCGTGACCTCTTCTTCCGGGATCGGTTGCCATCCGGGGACCCGAACCGTATCGCCCTTACGCGGAAACCAATCCCGGCAGGGAAACGTGCGCCGGCCCGTGTGCAGGGTCCGGCGCACCGGGATTGTGGGCAACACCTCTGGGTAGGCGCGCGTGAAGACAATGCTCTCCGTGGCCAGGTGATCGAGGGTGGGCGTGCGGATCCACGGGTTCCCGTAGCAACCCAGGTGGTCGGCTCGCAGGGTGTCGGCGATGATCAGGGTGACGTTCATCGGCTTCCCTCAGGGGCTTGGGTCACTTCTTCAGGCCCAGATACTCCACCAGCCTGCCATATTCCTCGAACGAGGCCCAAAGCTCTCGCGTCAGCGCCCCCGGCGGCTGGTAGTCGATTTCGAAATCCGCCTTCCGCGCCAGCTCGACGAAGGCAGGCTCACTCAGCGCCTTCCTGAAGGCGTCATGGAGCACGATGATAACGGTTCGGACGGTGTTCCGGGGAGCGAACAGGAAGTAGTAGACGCCCCGGGTGATGTCGTAGCCCAGCTCCCTGAACGTCTGCGCCTGGGGAAATCGCGGATTCCTATTCGGTTGAAAGACACCGATTACGCGGATCCTGCCTGCCTCCACGTACCCCATGATGGCTGCGGGATGAGCCAGAGCGAGGTCTACGTGCCCTCCGAGCAGAGCGGCCACCTGACGGGGCCCTTCGAAAGGTACCGTCACCATGTCTACCCGGGCCAGCAGTTTGAGCTGTTCCAGGTTTAGGTGGAGGATCGTGCCAATACCAGGAACCCCTACCCGAAGCCTCCCGGGGTTCGCGCGTGCATACTCCAGCAGCTCCGAGGCTGTCTTCCACGGCGCATCGCTACGAACGAAGAGGACAACAGGCAGGTTGACCAGCTTCAGGATGGGGGTAATGTCACCCGGGTTCTTGTAGGGTAAAGGAGAGAGGTACGGCTGCACGGTTAGGATGGCCACAGCACCAAGGCCGATGGTGTAACCGTCCGGCTTGGCCAGAACCACCTCCGAAACTCCCACCGTACCCGCACCCCCTGCCCGGTTTACCACGACCACGGGCTGGGGCAGGTGTTTCTTTACCGCCTCAGCGATGCCGCGACCCACGATGTCGGTGGCCCCTCCTGGAGGAAAGGGTACGACCAGCGTGATCGCCCGATCGGGATAACCGGCGGCGAGCACGGAAGAGGGCATTGCCAGCATGAGTGAGAGTGCCATCCCGATGACAGCGACTCTGGACATGGCTTGCGGCCTCCTTTCTGTCCACGAGCATTCTCGTCAGCAAATCGCTAGGGGAGGGGCACGGCCAGCCACAGACGGAAGATGGCGTATGTGGCCGTGGCGCCACCTGCTGCCAGCAGCAGAAGCCACAGCGGTCGTCGTTCGCCCATGGCCAGGGACATGGCTGGCAGGGCCACCACCGTCGCCAGCTCGAAACCGGCGATGCGGATGGCGAGCGGATACAGGGCCACTGTGACGAAGAACTGGAGCAGGTGGCGGGGCAGGGGATGCGGCCGCGCCTCGCCGGCAGGCGTCGGAGGTGCCGTGACGGCCCCCGCCGCCCCAGCCCGCTCCGGGTGTTCGGACCATAGCACCGCGATGGCCACCACCAGCAGGGCAACACCCAGGGCCACCGGAAACATCCCCGCGCCGGGGTTTG
>JAVKIA010000039.1 GCA_031459715.1 Armatimonadota bacterium
AGGCCAGGACGTCTTCCTGGCCTTTGCACCCGAGCGCATCGACCCGGGCAACACCCGCTACGGGGTGGAGGACGTGCCAGTGGTGGGTGGGTGCGATCCGAGCAGTGCGCGCCTGGTGCCGATGGTGGAGGTGCCGGGGGCGCGGTTAACCAGCCAGCCGCTTTCGGACGAGCTGGTGGCGAGAGCGGACTGCGTGCTGATCCTGACGGACCACTCCTGCGTGGACTACGCGGCGGTGGTGCGGCGGGCGCGGCTGGTCTTGGACGTGCGCAACGCCACGGCGGCGGTCACTGAGGGGCGGGAGAAGATCGTGCGGCTGTAGGGCCGCCGCCTCGGAGCTTCCTCTGCAATCCCCGTGGCCCGGCGTTCCGGGGCTGGCGCCGGGTCCGGACCTGGACTACCCTCCGGCCCCATCCCTCTGGAGGCGGCCTCCCGCCGACCGCTCGGATAACTCCCCTTGTGTTAGGCCTCCTGGGAATTCCCTGGTCAGGAGGGCTGGCGCTGAGGTCAAAAGAATGGGGTAGAATGCCGATAAGAGAAGAGGGGATCCCGGGTGGCGCAGGGCACGCTGGAAGAGCGGGTGGCCTACCTTGAAGGCAGGGTGGAAGAGCACTCCCGGCTTGGCGGTGAACTGCGGGAGATGATAGGGGACCTGGACCGGAAGGTGGATCGGTATCGGGAGGAGCTGAGCGGCCGGATTGACGCCCTGGATCAGAAGGTGGATCGGTATCGGGAGGAGCTGAGCGGCCGGATTGACGCCCTGGACCAACGACTCAGCGGCCGGATTGACGCCCTGGATCAGAAGGTGGATCGGTATCGGGAGGAGCTGAGCGGCCGGATTGACGCCCTGGACCAGAAGGTGTCCCGGCAGTTCGTCTGGCTTGTGGGCCTCCAGGTGACTGTTCTTCTGGCTGTGGTAGGGGCGCTGATCGGCGCCCTCTTCCGAGGGTAGAGGAAGTATTGAACCCGCCCTCCGCCGGGAGGCGCGAGCTCTCCCGGTCCCTCCGCGCCTGCTCCACCCGGTCTCGGCTGCGCTCGGCCATTTGATCTCTACGCCTCGCCCCTTGATGCCACCGCCGCAGAATCCTGCGCCGCAACCACTATATGGGCGCCCTCGGTTGCCCTGCAGTTCCCTGGTTGGCAGGTAGCGAATGATCAGATATTCCGAATATCGGATTACCTGGCGACTCTGGGGGAGCCTTTAGTCTCGAAGCAGAAACCTTTCGCCTACTCCCAGATGGCGGAGAGGGCGACGGTCAGGCCGGGGAGGAGCTCGGAGGTAAGGGAGCCGTCGCCCTCGGCCCGGTTGAACAGCCGGAACGCCTGTCCCTGAAGTACGTACTGTTCTGCCGTGCGGTCATCGGGGTCGAATGATCCGGTATTCCTGAACGCCGGAGCGGGCGTATCGGCGCGTTGTGGGTTTTGTACGGGGAGCGCGGCTGGTCTTCGACCTGCCCAACACCATGGAGCGGTCACTGAGGGGCGGGAGAAGTCCGCGCGGCTATAGGGTCGCCGCCCAGGGATTCCCTGGACCCCGGGGGATGATGCTGGGTGAAAGAAATGGGGTACAATGCCGATAAGGGAGGCGGGGTCCCGGGTGGCGCAGGGCACACTTGAAGAGCGGGTGGCCTACCTCGAAGGCAAGGTCGAAGAACAGTCCCGGCTCGGCAGTGAGCTGCGGGAGATGATAGCTCACCTGGACCAGAAGGTCGACCGGTTCCGGGAGGAGCTGAGCGGCCGGATCGAGGCTCTGGACCAACGCCTCAGCGGGCGGATCGACACCCTGGACCAGAAGGTCTCCCGACAGTTCCTCTGGCTGGTGGGCCTGCAGGTGACCGTGCTTCTGGCCGTGGTGGGGGCACTTATCGGCGCCCTCTTCCGAGGGTAGCAGTCCAATCCGCAGCGCCTTTCTCTACTGGTACCGCTCTGGCGGCTCGCGGTAATTCGTCCTCTTTCGGGCCAAGTCCCGCCTGAATGCCACGAGGATGGGGACGTCCTGGCAGAGGCTGAGGCGCGCGCCCGCGGTGCGGGTGAGAGACCATCTCGGATTGAGGGGGTCGAGAGGCCGGCCTCCTTGGCCCCGATTCCTCCGCCGACAGCAGAGGTCGCTGCGCAACGTGGGGATACCGAACGGAACTCGGCCCGGAGCGAGTTCTGTTCGGTCGCACGAGTAGCTCGCCGGCCTCAGCGGTCGCGCAGTAGTATGGATGCTGACCGCGGCCGCCGATTGATTCCGCGACTGTCACTCGTCGCTTCTGGAGCCTGCCGCGGGGAGGGGACCCATGGCGCGTCTTGACCCAGATCGTCGCCGGCGAGCCGTAGATGTGGCCCAGGGGCGGAGGCCGGCGGACCTGCTGCTGACCAACGTGCCTAACCGGGGAGGTCTACCCGGCGCAGGTGGCCGTGGCCGCAGGTGTTGTGGCCGCCGTCCTGGGGCCGGGCGATGCGACGGTGCCGGCGGTGGAGGTGGTGGACGGCAAGGGGCGGTACGCGGCTCCTGGCCTCGTTGACAGCCACCTGCATATCGAAAGCTCCATGGTCCTCCCGCCTGCCTTTGCCGCTGCCGTCGTGCCCCGCGGCGTGCTCACAGTGATCGCCGACCCACACGAGATCGCCAACGTCATGGGCTCAGCGGGCATCGAGCTGATGGCCGAGGCGTCCCGCGGTCTGCCCCTGGACGTCTTCCTGCAGGCGCCTTCGTGTGTGCCGGCCACCGCCCTGGAGACTGCGGGCGCAGAACTGGGGCCCGACGCGGTGGGCGCGCTGCTGGCGCGGGAGGAGATGCTGGCCCTGGGCGAGGTGATGGACTTTCACGCGGTTCTGGCGCAGGAAGGGCGCGTGGTGGAGGTGTTGCGGGAGGCCCTGGACCGCGGCGCAGTAGTGGAGGGTCACGCGCCCGGCCTCAGCGGGCGCGACCTGGCAGCATACGTCGCCGCCGGCGTTACGTCGGACCACACGCTTGTCACCCCGGAGATGGCGGTCGAGCGGCTGCGCAGCGGTGTCACCCTGCAACTCCAGATGAAGAGCCTCACTCCGGAGACGATCCGCGCGGCGGCAATGCGGGCCCGCAGCCTGAACCTCTGTCTGGTCACCGACGACGTCATGCCCGACGACCTGGCGGCTGCGGGGCACCTGGACCAGGTGCTGCGCGTGGCCGTCGCCCGGGGGCTGGAGCCCGTTGAGGCCATCCGCGCAGCCACCCTGGCGCCGGCGCAGCGGATGGGGCTGGAGGACCGGGGGGCGATCGCGCCGGGTCGGCTGGCACATCTGGTGCTGACGCCGTCCCTGGAAGAGTTCCGCGCGGAGGTGGTCTTCCACGCCGGGAGGCTGGTCGCCGCAGGCGGGGAGCTCACCGTGCCGCTGCCTGGCTACAGCCCCCCTGCGGTTGCGCGCCAGACCGTGCGCATTCCCCCACCTCCACCTGAGGCCTTCCGTGTGCCGGCCCGGGGATCTGCGGTGACGGTCCGCGTCATGGAGATGCACCCGCACTCGACGTATACAGCCGTGGAGACGGCCCGCCTGGCCGTCAGGTCCGGGGTCATCGACTGGGAGTCCTCGGACCTCTGCCTGGCGGCCGTCTTCGAGCGCCACGGGCGCAGCGGCACGGTGGGGTACGGCTTTGTCCGCGGCGCTGTGCGGCAGGGCGCGGTGGCTATGACCTGGGCGCACGACAGCCACAACCTGCTGGTGGTAGGCCGGTCCGCCGCGGAGATGGCGGTCGCGGCCCGCTGGGTGGTGGAGGCTGGCGGGGGCATGGCCGCCGTGCGGGAGGCGGAGGTGCTGGGGGCGGTGCGCCTGCCGATCGCCGGCATCGTCTCCGACCGGTCGGTCTCCGAGGTGGCGGCGGAGCTGGGGCAGTACCGCCGCGCTCTGGAGGCCCTGGGGTTTGTGCACGCCTCTCCCATCATGGCCCTGGGCGTGCTGACCCTGGCGGTCAGCCCGGCACTGAAGCTGACGGACCGCGGGCTGGTGGACGTGCAGGCCGGGCGCATCGTTCCGCTTGTCGTCGACTGACGGGGGTGACGCATGAGTGAACAGCCGCAGCGACACATCCGCGTAACCACCGGTGCCATGCCCCGGTACTGCCTCATCCCCGGCGACCCTGCGCGGGCGGAGCGCATCGCTGCCCGGATGGAAGGGGCGCGGGAGGTCATCCGCCACCGCGAGTTCCTCGGCTTCCGCGGTCAGATTTCTGGTGTGGCTGTGGGTGTCTGTTCCACCGGCATCGGCGGGCCGTCGGCCTCTATCGCCGTGGAGGAGCTGGCGAACATCGGCGTGGACACCTTCATCCGGGTGGGCTCCGCGGGAGGCCGCCAGCCGACCGTGCCGGTGGGCAGCCTGGTGGTGGTTACGGCGGCGCACCGCGGCGAGGGCACGTCATCGGCCTACCTGCCCCCGGAGTTCCCCGCCGTGGCCGATCTGGACGTGACCGCCGCCCTCATGGAGAGCGCGCGGGCCCTGGGCTACCCCTTCACCTGGGGCATTGTCACCACGCGCGATGCGTTTTACCGGCGAGACCAGAGGCTGGCGGAACTGCTGTCCACGGTCGGGGGCGTGGTTGCCGCCGAGCAGGAGTGCGCCGCGGTCTTCATCGTGGCCACGGTGCGGCGCGCCCGGGCAGGGGCGGTGCTGGCCATCGACTCCAACATCCTCTTGCCGCGGCTGGATCCCGACGAGGGGGAGCGCCTCTTTCGCCAGGCAGAGGCCCGGGCCATCGAGGTGGCTCTCGGAGCCGTGGTCCGCCTGGCAGCCAGAGACGGGGGCACTGTGGATGGGCCCGGTGAGGTCGCTGGCTGCCGACGGTAGCGCCGTTGCCCGGTGATGCGGTCATCCGGCGGCAGCGTCGCCGCCCGGGGCTACGTCGATATCACCGCGGGCGCCTCGTTCACCCCTGCGACCCGGCGAACGTAGCCGCGCGCTCCCGGGCGAAGTGGCACACAGCGCTGTGCCCTGCTCCCAGCTCGACCACCGGGGGGAAGACCCTCCGGCAGATGTCGGCGGCCACCGGGCAGCGCGGGTGGAACGGGCACCCCGGGGGCGGCCTCAGCGGCGAGGGGACATCTCCCGCCAGGATGATGCGCTCGCGCTTCGTCCGCGGGTCGGGCACCGGCGTGGCTGAGATGAGGGCTTCCGTGTAGGGATGGCTGGGACGGCGGAAGACCTCCTCCGTAGGCCCCTCCTCCACAATCCGCCCCAGGTACATGACGGCCGCGCGGTGGGCGATGCTGCGCACCACGGCCAGATCGTGGCTGATGAAGAGGTAGGCCAGCCGCCGCTCCCGCTGCAGGCGCAGCAGGAGCAGCAGGATCTGCGCGCGCACCGAGAGGTCCAGGGCAGAGACGGGCTCGTCCGCCACGATGACTTCGGGCGAGGTGGCCAGCGCGCGGGCGATGTTGACGCGCTGGCGTTGCCCGCCGCTGAGCTGGTGGGGAAAGCGGTCCAGGAAGGCCGCCGCCGGTTCCAGCCCCACCTCCTCCAGCAGCCGCATGAGCTCCCTGCGCCGGTCCGCCGGGGAGACCCCCGCCGCGGCCAGCCCCAGGCCCACTGTGTGGGCCACCGTCTTGCGGGGGTTGAGGGATGCGGTGGAGTCCTGGAAGACCGGCTGCACCGCCCGACGGAAGGCCTGGCGGGCCGGGCCGGCCAGCGCACCCAGGGGCAGGCCCCGGAAGACCACCTGGCCCGCAGTGGGCGGTTCCAGCCCCAGGAGCAGCCGCCCTGTCGTGGTCTTTCCCGACCCGCTTTCGCCCACCAGCGCCACCGTCTCGCCGGCCCTGACGCCGATGGTCACCTCCTCCACGGCACGCACCCACTGCCGGGGTCCCAGCAGCGAATGTCCCCAGGGGTAGTATCGGCGCAGGCGTAGGCCCTGGAGGATCACGTCCCACCCTCCTGTGCCACCACCGCGGGGTCATGCAGCCAGCACGCGGCGTCGTGCCCGGGGCCCACGCGGAATAGCGGCGGCACCTCCAGGCGACAGGTCGGCATCGCGCGCGGGCAGCGCGGGTGAAAGCGGCATCCGGGAGGCGGCGCCCGCAGGTCCGGAACGCTCCCCTCCATGGCCCGCGTGATGGCCTGTGCCTGCTGCACCGAGACGGCGCTGGCCAGCAGGCCCTGGGTGTATGGGTGCTGCGGTGCCAGGAGGACGTGCATGGCTGGCCCCGCCTCCACGATCCTGCCCGCATACATCACCGCCACCAGCTCGCACATCTCCGCCACCACGCCCAGGTCGTGGGTGATCAGCAGCAGGCTCATTCCCATTTGCGCCCGCAGGTGCCGCAGCAGGTCCAGGATCTGCGCCTGCACGGTGACGTCCAGGGCGGTAGTGGGCTCGTCGGCGATGAGCAGCTGCGGTCGGCAGACGATGGCCTGGGCGATGACCACCCGCTGGCGCATCCCCCCGCTCAGCTCGTGGGGGAAGCGGCGGGCGGTCTCAGCCGGTTCCGGCAGCCCAACCTGGCCCAGCGTCTGCACCGCCCGCTCCCAGGCACCCTCCCAGCCGAAGTGGGTGGCCCAGGCCTCCGCCACCTGCTCGCCGACGGTGAGCACAGGATCCAGGTAAGTGGAAGGGTCCTGGAAGACCATGCCGATGCGGCGACCCCGCACGCGCCGCAGCCCGGCCTCGTCCATGGCGCTCAGGTCGTTGCCATCCAGCAGCACGCGCCCGGAGGCCAGGCGGGCCGCCGCGGTGGGGAACAGCCGGACGATAGAGAAGGCGGTCATGGACTTGCCCGACCCGCTCTCCCCCACGAGCCCCAGGGCGCTCCCGGCCGGCAGGCGCAGGGAGACGTCGTCCACCGGGACGACGGTCCCCCGCGCCGTCTCGATGCGCGTGGTCAGGCGGTCGACGACCAGGAGGTCACTCATGCAGGCGGGGGTTGATGGCGTCATTCAGGCCGTCGCCCACCAGGTTGAACCCGAGCACCGCCAGGGCGATCCCCAGCCCGGGGAAGACGCTCATCCACCAGGCGGTGCGCAGGTAGGCCTGGGCGTGGTTGAGCATGCCTCCCCAGGAAACCAGGTTGGGATCGCCCAGGCCGAAGAAGCCCAGGCTGGCCTCAAGGAGGATGGCCTGCGCCACGTCCAGCGAGGCCAGGACGACAACCGGGGCCAGGACGTTGGGCAGGATCTCCGAGAAGATGATGCGCCAACCGGGCATCCCCAGAGCGCGCGCCGCATCCACGTAGGGAGCGGATGTCTGCGCCAGGAACTGGCCGCGCACCAGGCGGGCGGCCTGAGGCCAGGCCAGCAGGCCGATCACCAGCACCAGCTTGGTCAGCCCCCGGCCGAAGAGCGCCACTACCAGCAGGGCCAGGATGAAGCGGGGAATGGTCTGGAAGAGCTCGGTGAGGCGCATGATCAGTGCGTCGGTGCGCCCGCCGTAGAACCCTGCCACCGCTCCCAGGACGATGCCGATGAGCACCGCCGTGGCCGCTGCGGTTACCCCCACCAGCAGCGAGACCCGCGCCCCCCAGATCACACCGCTCAGGATGTCCCGGCCCAGGTCGTCGGTCCCAAGAGGGTGACGGAATGTCCCCGGTGGCTTCAGGCTGTTCAGCGATGTGGAGATGGGGTCGTAGGGCGCCAGCAGCGGCGCCAGGAGGGCGACCAGTGCCAGCGCCAGCACCAGGAGCAGTCCGGCGACCGCCAGCCGGTTCTGCCGGTAGCGACGCCAGAACTCCCGCAGGACGTGCGGCGCGGCGAACGCGGGTGCGGCTTCAACCGAGGCGGCCATTAGTAGCGCACCCGGGGGTCGAGGTAGGCGTAAAGGACGTCGGTGGCCAGGTTCACCAGGACCACCGTGACCGAGACGAGGAGCAGCACCCCCAGCAGCACCGGCGTATCCCGCT
The DNA here is from genome assembly GCA_031459715.1 of Armatimonadota bacterium. NCBI lineage: Bacteria > Bacillati > Candidatus Sysuimicrobiota > Candidatus Sysuimicrobiia > Candidatus Sysuimicrobiales > Candidatus Humicultoraceae > Candidatus Humicultor > Candidatus Humicultor tengchongensis. The sequence goes on from JAVKIA010000039.1 coordinate 7,848, forward strand.
GCAGGATGCCGTCAAAGAGCAGCCGACCGACGCCCGGCCAGCCGAATACGGTCTCCACCAGGGCGGAGCCTGCCAGGATGAAGGCGTAGTTGTAGCCGATCACCGTGGCCACCGGGATGGCCGCATTGCGCAGTCCGTGCCGCCAGAGTACCCGGCGCTCGTCCACGCCCCGGGCGCGGGCGGCCAGGATGAAGTCCTGATGCATGACCTCCAGCATCGCCGCCCGGGTGATGCGGGCGATCAGGGCAATGTAGCGGAAGGCCAGCGCCGCCGCCGGGAGGATGAGGTGGCGGCCGAGGTCAAGCGCTGCCGCCAGCCCGGTGTACTCCTCCCGCGTGGAGCGGATCCCCTGCGCCGGCAGCCACGCCAGGGCCACGGCGAAGAGCAAGACCAGAAGCTGCCCCAGCCAGAACTCGGGGATAGAGTACCCGACCAGCGACAGGGCCGTCGCCCCGGCGTCCAGACGAGAGTGTGGGCGGCGGGCAGCGGCCACGCCCAGGAGGACACCGGCCAGCGCAGCCAGCGTCATCGCCGTCCCCATCAACAGCAGCGTGTTGCCCAGACGTTCCAGCACCAGCCGTGTCACCGGTACCTGGTAGGCAAAGGAGAACCCCAGGTTGCCCTGCACCACGTTGGCGATGTAGCGGCCCAGCCGGATATGCGCCGGCCGGTCCAGCCCAAACCGGTCCCGCAGCCGGGCCACGTACTCCGGCGGCGCCGGGTACTCCCCCAGGAGGACGGTTACCGGATCGCCGGGGGCCAGGGCGATCAGGAGGAAATTGACAACAACGATCCCCAGTAGCAGCGGGACGGCCTGAAGCAGCCGCCCCAGAATGTACCGCCAGAGGGGAAGACTACCGCGCGTGATCTACTTACCGACCCAGGTCAGCCACCAGGCGTCGCGCGCGTCCAGCCCCTGCCAGAGGTTGCGCAGGTGGGCGCGGGCGGCGTCGACGCCCACTTCGTCGAAGAGAATCAGCGTGGGGAGGTCGCGCGCCAGGATGGTGTTGACCTGCGCGTAGATCTTGGCCCGCTCTCCCACCGCCGGGGTCTGCCCCGCCAGCGCCAGCAGCCGGTCCACCTCCGGGTTGCTGTACCCGGTGGCGTTGACGAATGGCTGCCCCGGGGGCGCCGTGAGGTAAATGCGGTGGTAGCCGATGGCCGGATCGGTGTTGGAGGTGAAGGACTGCACCGTGAGGTCGTAGTCCCCCTTAGTGTACACCCGGTCGATCATCACCGAGCGCTCCAGCGGTACCAGGTCTACGGTGATCCCGACCTGCCGCAGGTTGTCGCGGATGATCTGCGCCGCTGCGGCCAGGGGGGCCCGCGCCGCATCAAAGATCATAGAGAGCCGAAGACTGTCTCGGGCCACGCCGGCCTCCTGCAGCAGTGCAGCCGCCCGCTCGGGGCTGTAAGCGTAGATGCGGGTGTAGTCGGTCTCCGGGGTGTAGGCGTACTTGAAGCCGTCGCCAAACGGCCCTCGAGCTGGCCGGGCGATGCCCGCCATGGCCTGGGCGACGATCTGCTCACGGTTGATGGCGAAGGCCAGCGCCCTGCGCACTTTGGCGTTGGCCAGCGGCCCGCGCCTTGTGTTGATGAACATGAAGTCCAGGGCGGGAATCGGCTGGCCGAAGCGCACCCGTATGTTCTTGTTCTGCCGCAGCCGCGGTACGTCGGTCTTGGCCAGGTAGAAGTCCGTGACCACATCCACCTCGCCGGTTTCCAGCGCTGTAGACCGCTGCGCCGCGTTGGGAATGATGCGGAAGACCAGCCGCTCGGCGTAGACAGGCTCCCAGTAGTTGGGGTTACGTACCAGTACCACCCGGTCGCCCCGCGCCCAGCTCTGGAAGACATACGGCCCGGTCCCTACCGGCTGCAGGTTGCGCGGGCTGCGGGCGATGTCCTCGCCGGCAAAGAGATGGCGCGCCATAATGGGCGCGTTGAACGTGTCCAGCATCTGAAGGAACGGGGCGAAGGGCGTCTTCATGCGGATGACGACGGTGCCGGTGTTGGGCGTACTCACCGACTCCACGTTGGCGTAGGCGATGCGAAAGCGACCGTGGAACTTCCCGGCGATCTCTTCCAGGGAGAATTTCACGTCTGCCGCCGAGAGGGTCCGGCCGTCGTGCCAGCGCACGCCGCGCCGCAGGGTAAAGGTGTAGGTCCTTCCGTCGGGGGCCACCTGCCAGCTGGTGGCGAGCTGCGGCAGGATCTCCCCCCGCGGGCCCAGCCGGATCAGGCCGCTGAAGATGTTGGCGGTGACGGCTCCCACGGCGTAACCGGTGGTGATCCCCGGGTTGAGCGTCTCCGGGTCGGCTCCCAGGGCCATGACGATGGTGCCCCCGGGCTGCGGCGTCTGCTGCGCGGCCGCACTGCCGGCCATGAGCCACACCGCCAGGCTGAGAGCCATCAGAATACGTCCGATCACCTTCATCGTGCCCTCCATTTGCATAATAAACGCCCTCTCGCACCCGCGCCGGAACTATGTAGCTTCGACGGGGATGCCACTTCCGGACGCCATCCTCAACTGTGGGTCAGGTATCCTGCCCGGCGACCTGACCACCCTGTGGAGCGGGTATCCTGCCCGGCGACCTGACCACCCTGTGGAGCGGGTATCCTACCCGGCGACCTGACCACCCTGTGGAGCGGGTATCCTACCCGGCGACCTGACCGCCCTGGCCGGGAGCCTTGGCGGGAGGAGGAGCCGGGCGGGGGGCCCTCTTCCGCGGGGCCGGACGCTCGAGAGCCTTTGCCGTCACCCTCCTGCGGACTCTCCTGGCCACGACCCGCCGCCGGCGCCGCCGTGCGGGACCTGCCCGGTCGACGCTGAAGAGCAGCTCGGTCTTCCTGCCGGCCTCATGGTAGCGGAGCCGCTTCCCCAAAAGCCGGCTTGCCGCGCCGAGACGCCGCTTTACCGCGCGCACGCTCTCCCGGGGGCCCTTGACCACGCGCGCCCATTCGCCGGGAGCCAGCCGCTTGAGGAAGGCCACGTACTCAGCCAGTTCAGGCCGGCCTCCGGGCGATTGAATCCGGAGGACTTCACTTCTGCTGAGCTTCTCGAATCTGGGCATAAACAGCTCCTCCCCTCGGGCACTCAAGGGAGCGGCTTTTCGCCTTTGCCACCGAGTGTCCCGATATGTGTTAAGGCTTTAAAACGTTCGCTCCCTGAAGATAATTACGCCATACAGACAACTTCTCCCTGCGCCGTTTACCGTTGCCTGCGTGGCACGCCGGCCTGCGACTGCGTGTGACCCGGGACCGGTCCTCAGCACGCGGGGTGCTAGAATGGTGCGTTGAGGTGGTGGCGATGTGGTCGCGTCTGGTCCCGAGGCGGTCGGTGCTGCTGGCGCTCGCTCCGCAAGTGCCACTCGCGGTCGCGGCGCTGCTGATGGTCCTGGGCAGCGGGGCTTCCCGCGCGGCCGGGCAATCGTCCTTTCCCGAGGTTCTGGAACGGCTTAACCAGGTCAACCCGGGACTCGTGACCTTCATCGTGGACCAGGCAGCGCAGGTTCGGGTCCTTGGGCTGTTCCGATGGGAGCTGCGGGCCACCGTCTACGCCGCCCGTCCGGCCCGCTACAAAGTTGTCGTGCACAACATGCCGGCGGTGCTGAGGGGGCTGGGCAGCGTCTTCGCCGGCGTGTCCTCCGCGGAGCAGCTCCTGGCAGACTACCGGGCCACAGCGGTGCGCCGCGACGGTGGCGCGCACCTGGTCGTGGAGGTCGCAGGCGCCCGTCCCGAGGTCAACCCGCCGGCGGGAGTGGCGGTGATCGACGAGGGGCGGTGGACGGTGGAGGAGCTGCGCCTGCGCTACTCCTGGGGAGAGCTCCTGGCCCGCTACCGGTACACGGTGATCGATGGCTACCTGCTGCCCACCTCCGCGCGGGTGTGGGTCTTTGGAATTCCGGCGCAGGCCGACCTGACCTACAGCAACTACCGGCTCAACGTCCCCCTGCCGCCAGACACGTTCCCCGGGGACTGAGAGCCGAGCAGTCAACGGAAGGGAAACCGCCAGGAGCGCCCGGCCCTGCAGCGAAATCTCTACTCCACCTGTGAAGATCCTCGATCCCTACGCAGGTCCCGGGCAGTTCAGGAAGGCTCAGCTCCACGTGCACACCACCCGATCTGACGGCGAGCTCGAGCCGGAAGAGGTACTGGCCCGCTACCGCGACGCCGGCTACACCTTCGTCTGCCTGACGGACCACGACCGGGTGACGCGCTGCGACGCGTTGAACGGGCCGGAGTTCCTGGCCGTGCCGGGGGTCGAGGAGACGCTCGTCCGGGGCATCTACCCTCTGGGCCCGCACCTCACCCGCCTCTTTGCGGACCAACCCATGTCCGGGGGTACGGCCCAGGAGCGCCTGGACGCCACGCGGCGGGAGGGGGGCGTGGCGGTCTTGAATCACCCTTCCTGGAAGGGAAACCTCTGGACGGGGGAGTGGAGCCTGGGGACGATGCGACGGCTGCGCGGCCCCTTTCTGCTGGAGATCGTCAACCCCCACTCCGACACGGCGGAGGACCTCCGGCGCTGGACGGCGCTGCTGCGGCAGCGGCCGCGCGGCGAGACGGTGGGAGCGGTGGCCTCGGACGACGCACACACGCCGCGGCAGATCGACCGGGCCTGGATCATGGTGAAGGTCGAAGGCGCCACGGCACAGGCCCTCCGCCGGGCGCTGGGCGCGCTGGCCTTCTACGCCACGACCGGTCCTCAGGTGGAGCTGAGCGCGGCGGACGGGATGGTTCGTTGCGCGGGAGCGACGGTGCACCGGGTGAGCTTCATCGACCGGCAGGGACGGGTGCGGGCGGAGGCCGACGGTCCCGAGGCGCTGTACCGGCCGGCGGGCGACGAGGGGTTCGTCCGGGTGGAGGCGCGCGACGGGAGAGGAGGGCGGGCCTGGTCGCAGCCCTTCTGGCTGGAGCCGGACGACGCGGGGACGGGCAGCAGGGCTGCGGGCGTGGCGAGGGTGTAAGCCGTAAAGAGGAGCGGCGCATGAGGCGCGTGCTGGTGACGGGCGGGGCAGGGTTCATCGGAGCCCACCTGGTCAGGGCGCTGGTGGCGCGGGGGGACGCGGTGCGGGTGCTGGACAACTTCACGGCCGGCACCCCCGCGAACCTGGCCCTGGCCCTGGGGATGGAGCGCGCGGAGGTGGAACGCGCCCTGGCGGGCGCGGAGACCGTCACTCCCGTGCGCCTCACCGACCGCTGCGAGGTGGTCGCAGGCGACCTCCGCGACCCGGCGGCCCTGCGCGCGGCCTGCGAGGGCGTGGAGGTGGTCTTCCACCAGGCGGCGCTGCGTTCGGTGCCCCGATCCATGGCCCACCCGCTGGAGACCCATGAGGTGAACGCTACCGGCACCCTGCTGCTGCTGGAGCAGGCGCGGGCGGCCGGGGTGCGGCGCGTGGTGAGCGCGTCGTCATCGGCGGTGTATGGCGACACGCTATTGCCCAAGCACGAGGGGCAGGTGCCGCAACCCAAGTCTCCCTACGCGGCCAGCAAGCTGGCGGGCGAGGCGTACTGCGCCGTCTACAGCCGGGCCTTCGACCTGCCCACGGTGTCGCTGCGCTACTTCAACGTCTTCGGCCCCTGGCAGGACCCGGCCTCGGAGTACGCGGCGGTCGTCCCCAGGTTCATCCGCCTGGCGCTGCGGGGCCAGCCGCTGCCGGTGCACGGGGACGGCCTGCAGTCCCGCGATTTCACCTATGTGGACAATGTGGTGGAGGCCAACCTCCTGGCAGCGGAGGCGGAGGCTTCCGGCGTGGCCCTGAACGTGGGCGCGGGGGCGCGCTACACCCTGCTGGAGCTGGTCGAGCGCCTGCGGCAGATCCTGGGGCGAGATCTGGCCGTGGTCCACGAGCCACCCCGGCCGGGGGACGTGCGGCACACCCAGGCGGACGTCACCCTGGCGGAGCGCCTGATCGGCTACAGCCCGCGGGTGGACTTCGCCACGGGGCTGGCCCGCACGGTGGAGGCGATGCGCGAGGCGGAAGAGGTGGCGGTGCGCGATGCGTGAGGTGGAGCAGTACGCCAGGTTTGAAGGGACGGCGCCCCGGGCGTTGCCCATCGCTGTGATAGGCGGCGCGGGCTACGTGGGCTCCATCACGGCGGTTGGGCTGGCCCACCTGGGGCACCGCGTGGTGGGGGTGGACATCAACCGGGAGCGCCTGGCGCAGCTCCGGGAGGGGGTGGCGCCGTTCCACGAACCGGGGCTGGCCGCCCTGCTGCAGGTCAACCTGGCCGCGGGGCGGGTCCGCTTCACCCACGACCTGCCCGAGGCGCTGGGGGAGGCGCAGGTGGTCTTCGTCGCCGTGCACACGCCGCGGCGGGACAACGGCGAGGCCGACCTCTCCCACATCATCGACGTGGCCAGAGGGCTGGGAGAGCACCTGAGGCACTACACCGTGGTGGCGGTGAAGAGCACGGTGCCGGTCGGCGCGCATGTCACTATGCGCCGTGTCCTGGAGCGGTACGGGCGGAAGGAGGGGTCGGACTACGACCTGGTGGCCAACCCGGAGTTCCTGCGGGAGGGATTCGCCGTGCACGACTTCTTCTACCCCGACCGCGTGATCATCGGCGGTGCCAGCGGCGACGCCCGGGGGCTGGTGCGGGAGCTGTTCGAGCCGCTCGGGGCGCCCATCATCGAGACCACCATCGAGAACGCCCAGATGACCAAGTACGCGGCCAATGCCTTCCTGGCCATGCGCATCTCCTTCATCAACGAGATCGCCAACATCTGCGAGCGGGTAGGGGCCGACGTCAAGGACGTGGCCCACGGCCTGGGCTACGACCGGCGCATCGGCCACGAGTACCTGCGGCCCGGGGTGGGGTTCTCCGGTCCCTGCCTGCCCAAGGACCTGGAGGGGCTGGTCCGCCTGGCGGAGGACGCCGGGTACGAGCCCTTCTTCCTCAAGGCCATCCTGGAGAAGAACGCGCACCAGCGGCGGCAGATCCTGGGCAAGGTCTACGGGCTGCTGGGGACCTCGCTCTACGGCCGGCGCATCGGGGTGCTGGGACTGACCTTCAAGCCGGGGACCGACGACGTCCGCAACTCCACGGCCCCGGAGATCGTGGACTACCTGGCGCGGCGGGGCGCGGAGGTGCTGACCTACGACCCGATGGCCGCCTCTGAGGCGGCGCTGGCCGGGCAGCGCGTCTCCTCGGCGTACGAGGCCGCTGCCGGTGCCGACCTGCTGCTCATCCTGACCTCCTGGGAGGAGTTCCGCGGGCTGGACTTCGAGCGCATCCGCCGCGAGATGCGCCTGCCCAACCTGGTGGACGGGGTGAACGCGCTGGAGCCGGAGGCGATGCGCCGCCTGGGCTTCACCTACGTGGGCGTGGGCCGTCCCTGACGCGAGGCGCTGACGCCCGGCGCTGACGCCTACCTCCAAAGCAGGGCGCTGACGCCTACCTCCAAAGCAGAGCGCTGACGCCCGGCCGTGACGCCTGCCCTTGGCCCGGAGTGCTAACGTCCTGTCCCAGCCGGTGCGCCGGTCAGCAGGCGCTGGATCTCCGCGGCCACGCGGGCCGCGGCCCCGGGAGCGCCCATACGCTCCCGTCCCGCCTGCCCCCGCCGCGCCCGCTCCTGTGGCGACGCCAGCAGCTGCAGCACCGCCGCCGCCGCCTGGTCGGGGTTGGAGGCGGCGACGATAGCCTCCCCCAGCAGGTGGCGCTGCAGGGCGAGGAAGCGCGCCGTGAACTGGGGGCCAGGGCCGGGGAAGGCGACCACGGGCTTCCCCAGGCCCGCCGCCTGCTCGTTGGCTGTACCGGCCAGGCCCACCACGACGTCGGCCCGCTCCACAGCGGGGGCGAAGGCCCGGGTGAAGGTCAGACGCGCCGGCCCGACCTCGACCGGGGCGGCGCCGGGGTCGGTCCTGGCGCCGCTACTGTGTCGCGCGCTCCCGGTGCTGCGACGGAGGGCCTGGAGCACCGTCTCTTCCTCCACCGTGGGGGCAAGCGAGAGGAGGAACTGCACGTCCGGCCGGGAGCGGGCGATGCGGGCGGCCACCTCCCCCAGCAGGGCGGCGTTGCGGGGAGCGTCGCTGCGGCTGCCGGGAAGCAGGGTGACCACGGGGCGCCCGGCGGCCACGGTGAAGTCGGCCACTGCGGGCTGCAGGCAGTCCAGCATCACGTTGCCCAGGTAGGCGGCGGGGATGCCGCGGCGGCGGAGGTCGGCGGCGGTGGGTTCGTCGCGGGTGAAGACGCGGACGGCGCGGCGCAGCACCCGGAGGGGCAGCGGCCCGTAGGGCGCGTGCAGGACGCTGTCGGCGGAGGCCACGAGCACCGTGGGGGCGCCCGCCAGCAGCGCCATGGCCAGGCAGTAGGGGTCGCCCACGGCCATGGCCAGGGCGAAGCAGCCGCGCTGCGCCCGCAGCGTCCTCCGCTGGGCGAGCCAGAAGCGGACGAACCCGGCGCGCAGGTCGCCGCTCAGGCCGCGCAGGCCGTCCCTGAAGGCGAAGCCGCCACTGGGGAAGACGCGCCGCGGATCGAGCAGCCGCACCCGGGGCGGGTAGGCCTGTCCCAGCCCCACCAGCGGGTAGGCCACCGCGTCCACACCCTCCAGATGGCGGATGACCTCCGCGGCGATCAGGTCCTCGCCGTGTCCGTTACTGACGGCCAAAAACGGCGTGGCCACGGTCGCCCTCACGCAGGGCCTGGAAGACCCCCTCGTAGTAGGCCTTCCACAGCAGGTGGTTGTAGCACTCGTTGCAGACCAGCAGCAGCCGGCGCCGCTCCGCCCAGGGACGGACGGCCTGGATCAGGCGGGTGACGGCGCCGCTGCGGAAGACGAGCCACTTAAGCGGCAGCAGCACCGGGTGGATCTCCAGGAACAGCCCCAGCCCGGCGGGCCGACCGTGCTTGCGCCAGAAGTAGACCGCGCCCGCACCCGCCTGCCGCAGCTTCGCCCTTGCCTCATCCAGCGTCTGCACATCCAGGTGGTAGGCCAGGGCGGCCGGCTCGTAGCGCAGCGCCACCCCGGCCCGGCGCAGGCGCAGTCCCAGCTCGATGTCCTCCCAGCCGTAGCCCACAAACCCCTCGTCGAAGCCCCCTGCGGCGTGAAAGGCGCTGGCCGTCACCGAGAAGTTGCGGGTGACCACGTGGTAGGGGGAGAGCCGCTGCCGGCGGCGCACGGTCAGGTCGGGCATCATGTGGCTGGTCCGCATGAAGAGGGTGACCAGGGTGCGGGGGTCCTGCAGGGTGCGGCCCTGCACCCCCACCGCGCCCGGGCCGGCGTGGTGGCGCAGGTGCGCGGCCACAAACCCCGGCGCCGGGCGCACATCGGCGTCGAGGAAGAGCAGGACGGGCGAGCGGGCTTCCCGCGCTCCGGCGTTGCGCGCGGCGCTGCGGCCACGGTTCTCCTGGGGGAGGACGCGCAGGGGGAGCGGGAAGCGCAGTGCCTGCAGCGCCTCCACCGTGCCGTCGGTGGAGCCGTCGTCGACGACGATGACCTCGAAGGCGCCGTTGCCCGCGTCTTCCTGCGCGGCCAGGGCGGCCAGGGTCTCCTGCAGGAAGGCCCGGCTGTTGTGTGCGGGGATGATGACCGAAAGCTGCGGCGCGCTCACCCGCCTCACCCCCGGTGCCGGGCCGGCGCCTCTCCGTTCTGATGGGCCCTCTCCCGGTGGAGCGTCACCCGATGGAGCTCCTCCCGCGGCTTCGGGTCCCGCCGCCATTCCCGGCGCAGCGTCTCCAGATAGTGGCGGTTCAGCACGCTGCGCATGGCCACGTACTCCAGGGTGCCCAGCCCCAGGTGCCGCAGCCGCGCGGCGATGGACGGGACGTTGCGCTGGTTGAGCAGCCCTCCGCCGGCCAGCAGGAAGTAGATGATGCGGTGGAGGGCGGTGTACTGGATCAGCACGCGCGTCCGCCACCCCGGGTACTTCCTGTAGAGGTAGATGGCGGTGCGGGCGCGCTCTTCCTCCTTGGTCAGGGCCTGGCCGAAGGTCTCCAGGGAGGGGGCCGGCTGTACGTGGAAGGCCACCGCCTCCGGGCGGAAGACCCGCCGCAGCCCCCGCCGCTGCAGGCGGAAGCCCAGGTCGATATCCTCCCAGCCGTAGGCCCGGAACCCTTCGTCGAAGAGGCCGGCTCCCAGCAGCTCGCTGCGGGGCAGGGAGGCGTTGGCGGTGTCCAGGTAGGAGGGGGAGAGTCGTGTTGCCGGCAGCCGCTCCGGAAGGCGGATGTCGGGGATGGCCACCACCGGCCCGCGGCAGAGCACGGCCCTCGAGGCCCGGCGGTGCACGTCCATGTGGTGCGCCAGGAAGTCCGGCCGCACTAGGACATCGCTGTCGATGAAGACGACAATCTCCCCGCGCGCCTGCCGCACCCCCTCGTTGCGGGCGGCGCTGCGGCCCCGGTTCTCTGGCCAGCGCAGCAGGCGGATGCGCCCGTCGACCGCCGCCCGGGCGCCCACCAGGGAAGGGGTCTCGTCGGTGGAGCCGTCGTCCACGACCAGGACCTCGTAGAGCTCAGGGGGCAGGTCCTGTCTCACCAGGTTCTCCAGGACGCGGGGCAGCAGCTCCGCCCGGTTGTAGGTGGGGATGATGACGCTGAGGGTGGGGGCCGAGACCACGCTACCCGCGGGCCTCCACCCCGGAAGGGGCCTCCAGCAGGTCGGCCCACTGCAGCCTCGCCAGCCGCGCGTAGAGGCGGTTGCGTCGCAGCAGCTCCTCGTGCGTCCCCTCCTCGACGATCCGCCCGTCGTCCAGCACGATGATGCGGTCCGCCTTGCGCACCGTGGAGAGGCGGTGGGCGATGGTGATGGTGGTCCGGCCGCGCATGGCCCGCTCCAGGGCCTCCTGGAAGAGCGCCTCCGACTCGCTGTCCAGCGCGGAGGTGGCCTCGTCCAGGATGAGGATGGGCGGGTCGAGGAGGATGGCGCGGGCGATGGCCAGGCGCTGCCGCTGTCCGCCGGAGAGCGAAGCCCCGTCCTCGCCGATCAGGGTGTCGTAGCCCTGGGGAAGGGCGGCGATGAAGTCGTGGGCGTTGGCGGCGCGGGCGGCGGCCTCCACCTCCGCCGGGGAGGCCTCCGGGCGGGCGTAGGCGATGTTGTCGCGCACGGTGCCGCGGAAGAGCACGGTCTCCTGCGGCACGATCCCGATCTGCCGCCGCAGCGCCCGCAGGCGCAGCTGGCGCACGTCCACGCCGTCCAGGGAGATCGACCCCTCGGTGGGGTCGTAGAAGCGCGGCAACAGGTGGACCAGCGTGGTCTTGCCGGCCCCGCTGGCGCCCACCAGGGCCACGTGCTCTCCGGGAGCGATCTCCAGGTCGACGCCGCGGAGGACCCACTGCTCACCGCCTGAGGGTCCGGGGTAGCGAAAGGAGACGCCCCGGTAGGTGATGCGCCCGCCGGCCCGGGGCAGGTCCACCGCGTCAGGGGCCTCCGCCACGGAGGAGCCCTCCTCCAGCAGGCCGCGGATGCGGCCGAAGGCGCCCAGGGCCTGCCGCATCTCCGCGTAGTGGCGCGTGAGCGAGACCGCCGGCTCCACGGCCAGCGCCATGTAGCCGAGGAAGGCCACCAGCTCCCCGGGGCGCATCGCCCCGCCGGTGACCATCCGCCCGCCCACCCACAGGACCGCCACCAGCCCCAGCGCGGTGAGGAAGGAGACCACGGGCACCTGCACCGCCATCAGCTTGCTGATGCGCAGGTTGGCGCCGGTGGCCTGCTGGTTGGCCGCGGCGAAGCGGGCGATCTCCCGCTCCTCCTGGGTGAAGGCGCGGACGACCAGGGCGCCGCTGAAGGCTTCCCGGATGGAGGAGGCCAGGCCGGCGATGTGTCGCTGCGCCCGCCCCGCCACCTGCTGGATCTCCCTGCCCAGCAGGCGGGCCACCAGAAAGACCACCGGGATCACTGCTCCCACCAGCACCGCCAGCCGCCACTCCAGGACGAAGAGGGCCACCACGATCCCGGCCAGCATCAACCCCGTGGCCACTGCGTCCACGGCCCCGGTGAGCAGGTGCGTCTGGACCAGCTGGGTATCCTGCAGGGTGCGGCTTATCACGTCCCCGCTTTGCCAGGCGGCGAAGCGGTCGAGGGACCACCGCTGAATGCGGGCGAAGAGATCCCGCCGCAGGTCGGCGACGGTGCGGTAGGCCAGGGAGAAGGTGAGGTAGACCTGGGCGTAGATGAGCAGGCTGCGGGCGGCGAAGAGGGCCAGCACCACCAGTGCGGTGCGGTCCAGGATACCGAAGGAGCGGGTACGGATGATTTCGTCGACGCTCGCCCCGATGTAGCCGGGGACGGCCAGCTGCACGCCGGTCACCAGGGCCAGGGCGACCAGCGCCCCCAGCAGGTGCGCCCGGTATGGGCGGACGTAGGCCAGGATCTGACGCAGCTCCATCTACGCTCCAGCAGCCGCGGGCTCGGGGAGGAGCGCGGCCAGCACCCGCTCGGCGATCCGCGCGGCGGCCCCGCGCGGCCCGGCGGAGGCGGCCAGCGCCTCTTCGATGTCCCTGCGACGGGATTCGTCCCGCAGCAGGGCGGCGGCCGACGCGGCGATCTGCTGCGGCGACTCCCCCACCACCTCCGGCAGGATGGCGCGGCCGGCCAGCCGGTTGGGCAACGCCGCGTAGGGCTGGCGACGGGCCCACAGCTCGGCGATCAGGCGGCGCAGGCGTCCCAGCGGCGGGAGGCGGAGGACCCACTCCAGCAGCCCCTCGAAGGGCACTACATCGGCGAGCACCCTCGGCAGGATCACCAGGGCGGCCACGGGAACCGCGGCCACCTCCATGGTGGTGGTGCCGGGGATGGTCAGGACCAGGTCGGCATCGGCGATAGCCCGGGCAGTTCCCTCGCGGCCGACGGCGACCCCTTCTGCCTGGAGACGGGCAAGCCACGGTGCCACCACAGCCTCCACCGCTTCATCCGGCAGGTGGGGGGAGATAGCAATAGTTGCCGCGGCCTCGGGGGCCAGCCGTCGCAGGTCAATGGCGGTCTGGGCCCACAGGGGGAGGAGCAGGCGGAAGACCCGCTCCCGGCTGCCGGCCAGCAGCACGACGTGCGGGCTCCGCCCGGGAGCGGCCAGGGGCTCACCCTTGCCCGGGTGGCATGGACGCACGTCGCCTGTCCGCTCCGGCAGGTGGTCGAGACGGGGGTCGCCGGTCACGTACAGGCGATCCGGCTCCACCCCGCGGGCGGCCAGCAGCGCGGCGACGCTCTCTGAAGGGACGAAGATCTCCCGGAAGGCCCGACGGTAGCGGGCAACCAGCGGCGTCTCGGCGAAGGCGAAGGCCGGCAGCGCAAAGCGCCTGGCCAGGCGCCGGCTGAACCAGAGGTCCCCGCCCAGGTGCAGCAGCGCCGCGGGCCGGCCAAGCGGCAGGCCGTCCAGGCCCAGGGCCAGGCGCAGGCAGCGCCGCGGAGGGACGATCTGGTCGAAGAGGCCGGTCTCTCTGGCCACGGCCTCCTCGGTGCCGCTGGCGAACTGGGAGGGTGGGAGGACGAGGAGGAGACGCAACTCCCCGCCCGCGCGCCCCCGGACCTCCCGGCTGATGGGCAGCACCCAGCCGCCGATCTCCCCCGGTCCGTTGGCGACAATGATCAGCGTGGGCGCAGATGCGTCTGCCAGCACCTGTCCATTATATCCGCTCACGACGGGCCCGGGCCGGCATAGGAGGAGTTCCACCCTCTCTCTAATAACATCAGCGCGACACCTTGCGGACTCTTCCTTTCCTCGTCTTCCTTTCGGCCGTCCTCGTGGCTGCTCCCGCCAGCGGTGTCGCCGCCGCGCAGGGGACCGGGCCATCCTGGCCCGTGGTCCTGGAGGCCGAGGAGATCTCCTACGACGCACTGGCCAACGTGGTCACGGCCCGCGGGCGGGTGCGCGTCACTCATCCAGCCTTCCGCCTGGCGGCGGAGAGCCTGCGCCTGGACCTGCAGGCCCAGGTCCTCGTGGCTGAAGGGCGTGTGCAGCTCGTCGACGCCGCCGGCAGGGAGGTGCGTGGGGAGCGCATCGTCTACCGCCTGGCCGAAGAGGCGGCCACCCTGGAGGGGGCGGAGACCGTCGTCCGGGGGGTCTATGTCCGGGCCGGGCGCATCGACGTCACCGCGCAACGGCTGACCGTCCAGGAGGCCCTGGTCACCATCTGCGACCCCCGCCAGCCCCTCTATCGCCTCACCGCCCGCCGCGTCGAGATCGTCCCCGAGGTAGAGCTGGTGGCGCACCAGGCCACGGCGTGGCTGGGGAGCATTCGGGTGATCACGCTGCCGACCTACCGCGTCTCGCTGCGTCCCGGAGAGCGGCGGGGGCCGGCCGCGCCCGGTCTGGGCTCCAACCGCAGCGACGGCCTCTGGGTGGACTACCGGTACGGGTACCGCCTGGGGGAGATAAGCGGCGAGCTGCACGGCAAGTACGGGCAGCACACGGGGTTCTTCCTGCTGAACACGCTGCGCTACGACACGCCGGCCTGGGGCGTCTCCCTGGTCACCGGCCGGCGGCAGCACGAGGACCGGGAGGGTATCCTGCACCCCTACCTCCAGACGGAGGTAGAGTACGCCCACAAACCCACGCCGCTTGGGGGCCTGCTTCCGCTCTCCTGGCGCCTGGCGGGCGGGTGGTTCGACGATGTGGACGCGGCTGCATCGGCCACACGGGTGGACGGCAGCCTGACCCTGACCGCTGACGGAATCGCCCTGGGGCCGCGGGCAAGCCTGGGCGCATCCGCGTCGTACCGGTACTCGGCCTACGGCACGGGGCAGCAGCGCAGCGTGGTCTCCGCGTCGCTGGCGGTGACCTCCCGTCCCAGCGAGACGACCAGCCTGACGGCAGGCTACGACCTGGCTGCGCCCTCGGGGACCACGCCTTTCCTCTTCGACCGGGTGGATGCGACCAGCACCGTCTTCCTGGCCGCCCGCCATACGACCGGGGATCTCCGCCTGCGCGCTGCGGCCAGCCACAACTTCGCCGTGCCGGAGACGAAGCTCTCCGCCGGAGCCGGCGTGCGGCTCTCGCCCAGCCTGCACCTGGACGTGGATGCGGTCTACAATATGACCACGAGCCGGTTTGAGGACGTCGACTACGCCCTGACCGTCCGCTGCGACTGCGCCACGGTGACCGTGGGCTACCGCCAGGTGCGGCAGCAGATTTTCCTGCAGGTGGCCTTCACGGTCTCGGAGCGCATGGGCTACACGATCCCCGGCCCCTGAGGAGGCGCGCATGGGCTACACACTCCCCGGCTCAGTAGGTCAGGAGGGCATGGCGCAGCTTCCCTCGCAAATTTTCCGCGAGTACGACATCCGCGGAGTGGTCGGCACCGACCTGACGGAGGAGGTGGCGCGCAGCATCGGCCGCGGTTTTGCCGCCTACCTGCGGCAGGCGGGGGCCCCCCTGCGCGTCCTGGTGGGGCAGGACAACCGGATGAGCTCGCCGCAGGTCGCCGCCGCCGTGGCCGACGGCCTGGCCGCCGGAGGTTGCGACGTGGTGGATATCGGCACCGTAATCACGCCCGCCTTCTACTACGCCCGCGTGCACCTGGGGATCGACGGCGGGGTGATGGTCACCGCCAGCCACAACCCGCCCGAGTACAACGGGATGAAGCTGGCCTTCGGTCATGCCACCCTCTACGGGGAGGAGATCCAGCAGGTGCGCCGCCTGGCGGAGGAGGGCCAGGCTGCAGAGGAGGAGTCTGCAGCGGCCGGCGGACTGGCACAAGGTCGGGTGGGGGCGGAAGCTGTCGCCGGAGGGAGGCGGGGTCGGGTGGAGGCGCGGGAGGTCCTCTCCGCCTACCGGCGGATGCTGTCGGAGAAGATCGTCCTGGGGCCACGCCGCCTGCGCGTGGCCGTGGACTGCGGCAACGGCACGGCCAGCCTGGTGGCCCCCGACGTGATCGAAGCGTGGGGGTGCCAGGTTCTGCGGCAGCACTGCGACTCCGACCCCACCTACCCCCACCACCTGCCCAACCCCGTGGCCCCGGAGAACGTGCGCGACCTGATTGACCTGGTGCGCCGCGAGCGCTGCGACCTGGGGATCGGCTTCGACGGCGACGGGGACCGCATCGGCGTCATTGACGACCGGGGCGAGATCGTCTGGGGGGACATGCTCATGGCCCTCTTCTGGAGGGAGATCCTCCCCCGCTACCCCGGTGCTCCGGTGATCGTCGAGGTGAAGTGCTCCCAGGCCCTGGTGGAGGAGGTGACCCGCCTGGGGGGCCGGCCCTTCTTCTACCGCACCGGCCACTCCCTGATCAAGGCCAAGATGAAGGAACTGGGGGCGGTCTTCACCGGGGAGATGTCGGGGCACATGTTCTTTGCGGATGAGTACTATGGGTACGATGACGCGGTCTACGCGGCGGGACGGTTGCTCCGCCTCCTCTCGCATACCACGGAGCCGCTGTCGGCGCTCCTGGCCAAGATCCCGCACTATCCGGTCACGCCCGAGGTGTACGTGGACGCGCCGGACGAGGTGAAGTTCGAGGTGGTGCGGCAGGTGGCGGAGGAGTTCAAGGCGCGGGGATACCCGGTGGTGGACGTGGACGGTGCCCGGGTAATCTTCCCTGATGGCTGGGGCCTGGTGCGGGCCAGCAACACGCAACCCGCCCTCGTGGTGCGAGCGGAGGGCGGGAGCGAGGAGGGTTTGAGGAGGATTAAGAGGGCGGTGGAAGAGGTGCTGGCTCGCTACTCCCATGTCGGTCCGCTCGACTGGTAGCGGGAGTCGATTGTCATTGAGGAACGCATGGGAAACGGAGACGACAGGAAAGGCAGGAAGACCGTCCTCAGGATCTGTAGCCCTCACCTCGGGATCGCCCCCGAAACGAACCTGGGGGGGGAAGTCTACGAGCGAGAACTCCTCAAGACGCTGCTTACCGTGGGGGTGCGTGTCGAGCTCCTTCTTGCCGAGGGCAAACCATATTCTCCAACTTCCGGTATGCACGTAACACGGGTTCCGGTCTCCGTCCTTGGGCGCAAGCTCTCCTCTCTCCTTCGCTTTCCTCCCTTGATAGCTCGGGTGTACAGAGAACGAGGATACGATTTGTTGCGCGCCCACTCAGCGCGGTACATCGGGCCTCTCGTCCTGTGGGCACGGCGGCGATACCGACTACCCGTCCCCGTGGTTGTTCATCACCATCACCTTGAGACAGACCTGTTCAGGGGGGCCATTGAGCGGCGGGTGATGCTTGCGGCCGACCTTGTCGTCACCGTTAGCGGCTTTTCGAAGGGACAGCTGGTCAACAAGCTCCGCATTCCCCCGGAAAAGGTGGCGGTCGTGGCGCCAGGCATTGAGCACCGCTTCAATCCCGGGCCTCGGCCGGAGGCCTTGGCACGGCGCCTCGGCGTGGAGGGCCGCAACGTCCTCTTTAGCCTTGGCCTCATGGGTGCCCGGAAAAACTTCGAGGAGCTCTTGTATCTCTTTCGCGAGATCCTGCGCGAGCGCGGCCCCAGGGTCTGCCTCATCATCGGAGGGATCGGCCCACGGTTGGCTCGGTTGCGGCAACTCGTCCATTCGCTGGGTTTGGAGAATGCTGTGCGCTTGCCCGGGTTCATCCCCGAGGTGGAGAAGCCGGAGTATTATCGGTTGGCAGACATATTCGTCTTCGCCTCGCGGCTGGAGGGGTTCGGCCTCGCTGTAGCTGAGGCGATGTCGTGTGGGCGTCCTGTTGTCGCCTACGCCCGTGGTTCGCTGCCAGAGGTC
>JAVKIA010000040.1 GCA_031459715.1 Armatimonadota bacterium
GCGGCGCTGGTGGCCGACCAGATCGCCGAGGTCGCAGAGTTCTTCTCCTACGGCACCAACGACCTGACGCAGACCGTCTTCGGGTTCTCCCGCGACGACGCCCAGGCCAAGTTCCTGACCAAGTACGTGGAGCAGGGGATCCTGCCCGAGGACCCCTTCCGCGTCCTGGACCGGGAAGGGGTGGGCAAGCTGATGCGGATCGGCACCGAGCTGGGCAAGAAGACGCGCCCGGACCTGGAGGTGGGTATCTGCGGCGAGCACGGCGGCGACCCCTCCTCGGTGGAGTTCTGCCACCAGATCGGGCTGAACTACGTCTCCTGCTCCGCCTTCCGCGTGCCCATCGCCCGTCTGGCCGCGGCGCAGGCTGCGCTGCGGGAGAAGGTGCAGGTGGCCCGGGACGTGTAGCCTTCAGGCGGGGCAGGAGGCCCAGGCGCGGTGACCATCCGCGAAGAGATCGAGGCGCGGGAGGCAGCCACGCTGGCAGCAGAGGCGACGCTGGCTGCGCGTTCCCGCGGCAGGGCGGTCCCCGAGCCGGAGGACGACCTGCGCACCTGCTTCCAGCGGGACCGCGACCGCATCCTGCACAGTAAGGCCTTTCGCCGCCTGAAGCACAAGACCCAGGTCTTCCTGGCCCCAACAGGGGACCACTACCGCACGCGGCTGACGCACACCCTGGAGGTGGCGCAGATCGCCCGCACCATCGCCCGGGCGCTGCGGCTGAACGAGGACCTGACGGAAGCCATCGCCCTGGGACACGACCTGGGGCACCCGCCGTTTGGCCACGCTGGCGAAGCAGCGCTGGATGCGGCCATGCTCCCCTGGGGGGGTTTCCGTCATGTGGAGCAGAGCCTGCGCGTGGTGGATGTGCTGGAGCGCCGGCGGCGGGCCGACGGGACCGTCCTGTGGGGGCTGAACCTCACCGCCGAGGTGCGGGACGGCATCGGTGGCCACACCAAGGGACTGGGAGATCTGGAGGCGCGGCCCGACCCGGAGGCCCTGCCGGCGACGTGGGAGGGGCAGGTCGTCCGCCTGGCAGACCGGATCGCCTATGTGCACCACGACATGGACGACGCCGTGCGCGCCGGGATCGTCCGGGAGGAGGAGGTGCCGGCTGAGGTGCGGGCGGCGCTGGGGCCGCACCGCGGCGCCTGGCTCTCCCGCATGGTGCACGACGTGGTAGTTCAGGGGCGGACGGCAGGGTGCATCGCCCTCAGCGACCAGGTGCGCCAGGCCCAGAACCGGCTGAAGGACTTCCTCTCGCAGCGGGTCTACCTGGGGCCGGAGACGGCGGAGGACGTGCGCCGGGCGAAGCTGGTGGTGGGCGAGCTCTTCGCCTACTACCTGGAGCACCCGGAGGAGATCCCCGAGGAATTCCGTGCCGTTCCCGACGCCCCCACTCCCCCGCGGATGGCCTGTGACTTCCTCGCCGGCATGACCGACCGCTACGCCCGGCGGGCATTCGAGACCTACTTTCCCGCGCGGGTCTGGAGCACCCTGTGACCCCCGCCCGGGGCCAGGCTGCGCAGGGGGGAGGATTTGCCGCGCAGAATATCAGCCCACGCGTTATGTCGGGGACAAAGGAGGCATGTGGGGAGGCCAGGAGTATGGCGCACCGCGGTAAGGTCAAGTGGTTCAATCCGGAGAAGGGATACGGGTTCATTGCCCGGGAAGACGGCCGGGATGTCTTCGTGCACTACTCCGCCATCCAGATGGAAGGGTTCAAGACCCTGGAGGAGGGCCAGCTCGTGGAGTTCGACATCGTGGAGGGCGCCCGCGGACCGCAGGCGTCCAACGTGGTCAGGGTGCAGGAGTAGCGGCGGTGCAGGTGATCATCCAGGGCCGCCGGCTGGAGGTCGGCGATGCCTTAAGGCGCTACGCTGAGCGCAAGGTGCGCAAGCTCAGCCGGCATCTACGCCACCTGCGCCAGGCCCAGGTGGTCCTGGAGGCGGAGCGGCAGCGCTCCGCCGGACGCACCCAGGTGGCGGAGGTTACCGTCTGGGGGGACGGGCTGGTGCTGCGGGGAACGCATCGCAGCGGGGACATGTTCACCTCCATCGATGGGGTGGTGGAGAAGCTGGAGAAGCAGATCGAGAAGCGCCGCAGCCGCCTCATCGAGAAGCGCCGCATCGCCGCCACCCGGGACAAGCGCCGTCAGGTGGCCGGTGCGGAGGCGGCGCTGCGAGCGGGGCCGCCGCCCTCGCTGCCGCCGCAGATTGTGCGTCTAAAGCGGTTTCCCATGAAGCCGATGACCGCGGAGGACGCCATCATGGAGATGGAGCGGCTGGGACACGCCTTCTTCGTCTACCGCGACGCGCAGACGGAGAAGATTCACGTGCTCTACCGGCGCAGACAGGGAGACTACGGGCTGATCGAGCCGGACTAGTCCTTCCCCAAAGGAGCCTGGGGTGGAGCAGCAGCGGGACGGTGTGACCCTGCAGCAGCAGGCGGAGGAGATTGTGCGCCGCCTCCGTGGCGTGATCTCGGTCCGGGCGGAGGCGGACCCTGCCGGGGGCCTTTCCGTCATTCACGTGCTGGGTGAGGCAGACCGCAGCCCCAAGCTCATCGCCATGGACGTGGCCTCAGCGCTGGCAGCGGAGCTCGGCGCGCAGGTGGACCCGCAGCAGGTCCGCGTTTCCACCCTCCGCTCCAGCGAGCTGCCCCCGCCGCCCTCCCCTCGCCTGAAATACGTGGGCCTGACCGTGGCCTCCCTGCGCGGCACCACGGAGGTGAAGGTGCACCTGGAGGATCGCGGCCTCCTCTACGAGGGCGTGGCCAGTGGCCCCACCGCCGGCCTCCCGCTGCACCTGGTGGCCACGGCGACCCTGCGGGCGGTGGAGGTCTTCCTCCGCGCGGCCGGCCTGCTCATCCTGGACGGTGTGCGGGTGACGCGGGTGGGGGAGCGGGAGGTCGCGGTAGTGGTGCTCACGCTGGCCGGGCGGGACGGTCAGGTCCTCAGCGGCTCCTCCGTCGTCCGCCTGGACCCCCGGGAGGCCGTGGTCCGTGCGGTGCTCAACGCGCTGAACCGTCCCGTGGGCTGGCTGGCGGTAGGGCGCCCGCAGTAGGGACACCTCTGGATGGGCCTGCTGAGCCGGTTACTGGGCCATACCAGCGAGCGGGAGATCCGCCGCCTGGAGCCCCTTGTCCAGGAGATCAACCGGCTGGAGCCCGAGATGGAGCGCCTCTCCGAAGAGGCCCTGCGGGCCAAGACCGAGCAGTTCCGGGCGCGCATCGCCGCGGCTCTGCGGGGGGTGCCGGAGGAGCAGCGGAAGGCCGCCGCCCAGGAGGTGCTGGAGGAGCTGCTGCCCGAGGCCTTCGCCGCCGTGCGCGAGGCCAGCAAGCGCACCATCGGCCTGCGCCACTTCGACGTCCAGCTGATGGGCGGCGTGGTGCTGCACCGGGGCAAGATCGCCGAGATGAAGACCGGCGAGGGGAAGACGCTGGTGGCCACCCTGCCCCTTTACCTGAACGCGCTGCTGGGACGGGGCGCCCACCTGGTTACCGTGAACGACTACCTCAGCCGGCGCGACGCTGGCTGGATGGGCCCTATCTACCACGCCCTGGGCCTGACCGTGGCGACCATCGGCCACGAGTTTTCCGGGATCTACGACCCGCAGTACTTCGACCCTCACCCCCACCACGACGACCGGTTGAACCACTTCCGCCCCATTACCCGGCGCGAGGCCTACCGGGCGGACATCACCTACGGCACCAACAACGAGTTTGGCTTCGACTACCTGCGGGACAACATGGTCCTGCGGCTGGAGGACATGGTCCTGCGCGACCTCTACTACGCCATCATCGACGAGGTGGACTTCATCCTCATCGACGAGGCGCGCACGCCCCTGATCATCTCCGGGATGGTGGAGGCGCCCACGGAGCGCTACCGCCAGTTCGCCCAGATCGTCCGTCGCCTCACCCCGGGCGTGGACTACACGGTGGAGGAGAAGATCAAGAACGCCACCCTCACCGACGAGGGGGTGGCCAAGGTGGAGCGCCTCCTGGGCATCAGTAACCTCTCCGACCCGGAGCACGTGGACCTGATGCACCACATCCACCAGGCCCTGCGGGCCCACGCCTGCTACCGCAAAGACGTGGACTACGTGGTCAAGGACGGCCAGGTCATCATCGTGGACGAGTTCACCGGGCGGCTGATGTTTGGCCGCCGCTATTCCGACGGCCTGCACCAGGCCATCGAGGCCAAGGAAGGCGTGCGGGTGGAGCGGGAGAGCCAGACCCTGGCCACCATCACCTTCCAGAACTTCTTCCGCATGTACGAGAAGCTGGCGGGGATGACCGGAACGGCCAAGACGGAAGAGGAGGAGCTGCAGAAGATCTACAACCTCCCGGTGGTGGTCATCCCCACCCACAAGCCCATGATCCGCACCGACTTCCCCGATGTGGTCTTCAAGAACGAGCGGGCCAAGTGGAAGGCGGTGGTGGCGGAGATAGAACAGTGGCACCGCCAGGGCCGCCCGGTCCTGGTGGGGACGCGCTCCATCGAGAAGAACGAGCTGCTCTCGGAGATGCTGCGCCGCCGCGGCATCCCCCACCAGGTCCTCAACGCCAAGAACCACGAGAAGGAGGCGGAGATCATCGCCCAGGCCGGGCGGCTGGGGGCGGTCACCGTGGCCACCAACATGGCCGGCCGCGGTGTGGACATCATCCTGGGGGGCAACCCTCCCGACCCGGTGGAGGCGGAGCGGGTGCGGGCACTGGGCGGGCTGCACGTCATCGGTACGGAGCGACACGAGGCACGGCGCATCGACAACCAGCTGCGCGGCCGGGCCGGCCGCCAGGGCGACCCGGGGAGCAGCCGCTTCTACGTCGGCCTGGACGACGAGCTGATGCGCATCTTCGGGGGGGAGCGCGTGGCCGCCTGGATGGACCGGTTGCGCATCGACGAGGATACCCCCATCGAGGCCGCCCTGGTCACCCGCCAGATCGAGAGCGCGCAGAAAAAGGTGGAGCAGTACCACTTCGACGTGCGCAAGCACGTCCTGGAGTACGACGATGTAATGAACGTGCAGCGCCAGGTGATCTACGATGAGCGGCGCAAGGTGCTGCGCGGAGAGAACCTGCGCCAGAACATCGTGGACATGATCGAGCGTCTGCTGGAGGAGACGGTGAATCTGTACTGCCCCTCCGGGGTGCCGCGGGAGGAGTGGGACCTGCCGGGGCTGCGGGAGGCGGCGGCGGCGCTGGTCCCCCAGCTGGGCAGCCTGCGCGCCGAGGAGCTGCGGGGATCGGCCGATGAACTTCGCGAATTGCTGGTGGCGCGGGCGCTGGAGGCGTACCAGGCCAAGGAGCAGGAAGTAGGGGCGGAGACCTTCCGCGAGATCGAACGGCTGGTCCTGCTGCAGGTCATCGACCGCAAGTGGATCGACCACCTGCAGAACATGGAGGCGCTGCGGGAGGGCATCGGCCTGCGCGCCTACGCGCAGGTCAGTCCCCTGATAGAGTACCAGCGGGAAGGCTACGACCTCTTCCAGCAGATGTTGCACGACATCCAGGAGGAGGCGGTGAAGTTCCTCCTGCGCGTGCAGGTGGGACCTGAGGCGGCGGCCCCCCGCCCGCGCCAGCCCGCGGCGCTGGGCGCGCGCAGCGCTGGAGGGGCGGGGGGTCGCAGTGCACCCGGCACGCGGGAGTCCCGCAAGATCGGGCGCAACGACCCCTGCTGGTGCGGGAGCGGCAAGAAGTACAAGAAGTGCCACGGCCGGGAGAGCTAGGGCACCCCCGAAATTCGCCGGATTTCCGGGGACACCGGGCTGTGGCCATCCGGCTGATGGGGGCCGTGGTTTCGGGCCTGCTCCTGTGGGCCGCATTCCCCCCGCTGGACCGGGGCGCCCTGGTCTGGGTGGCGCTGGTCCCTCTCCTCTGGTCCCTGCGCGGGACCACGCCGCGGGAAGCATTCCGCCTGGGCTACACCAGCGGCGCGGTCTGGTTTGCCCTCACCCTTTTCTGGATCACCCTCTTTGGGATCGTGCCCTGGGCGCTGCTGGCCGCCTTCCTCGCCCTCTACACGGGCGGGTTCGCCGCGCTTCTACGGTGGATGAGCCCGCGCTCCTCCCTGCGGGACCTCCTGCTAGTACCCCTGCTCTGGACGGCGGTAGAGACGGTCCGCTCGACCGGCCCGCTGGCCTTCCCCTGGGCGCTGCTTGGGGTCTCCCAGCACCGTCTCCTGCCGCTGCTGCAGCTGGCGGCACTGGGAGGCGTCTCCTTAGTCTCGTTTGCCGTTGCCCTGGGCAACGCGGCGGCGACTCTGGTGCTGGTCCGGCCGGGCCGGATGGCGGTTGCGGGGGCGGCTGTGGCAGTGGCGCTGGCGTTGGGCGGCGGGGTGGTGTACGGGACCGTCCGGCTGCGCCAGCCCCTGGTGGATGTGCTTCGTGTGGCCGTGCTGCAGCCCAATATCCCGCCGCTGCGCAAGGGCGACGCCGCCACGCAAAAGACGCAGATGGCGGTGATGGCCCATCTGGTCCGGGAGGCCCGGGCGCGCGGCGCCGAACTGATCGTTTTCCCGGAGACGGCGGTTCCGCTGAACCTCTTCGGTCCGACCGGGGTGCTCCCGAAGGTGGCGGCGTGGGCCCCCGACCGGGTGGTGGTGGCCACCAGCTTCGAGGCAGCCAGTGACGGGGTACGCAACAGCGCCGTCGTCATGCAAGACGGAGTCGTGCAGGGATCCTACGCCAAGCGCCGCCTGGTGCCTTTTGGCGAGGCCGGAGTTACCCCCGGCGAGCGCGGTGATCCCATCCCCACCCGCGCCGGGTACCTCAGCATCGCCATTTGCTACGAGTCGGCGTTCGCCGAGATCGCCCGGAGGGGGACGCGGCCTGGCGCGGGACCGCTGGTGGTGGTGACCAACGACGGCTGGTTCGGCACCTCGGCAGGGCCGGCGCAACACGCCGCCTACGCCGCGTTGCGGGCGGTGGAGACCGGACGGCCTGTGGCCCGGGCCGCCAACACCGGCATCTCCATGATCGTCGACCCCCTGGGGCGGGTGCGGGCGCAGCTGCCCCTGGACCGCGAAGGGTGGCTGGTCGCCGACGTTCCCGCCTCGATGCCCACGCCGTACCTGGCCGGGGGGTGGATGTTCGCACCAGCCGTCGTGGCCCTGGCCGTCCTGCTCCTGCTGCCGGCCGCCGGCCGTGCCCTGCGGGAGGCGTGGCAGGAAGGGTCCTTCCGTCAGCTCGTCTATGCTCTGGCCGGCCCGGGCCTGCTGGTGGGGCTGCAACGCCCGTTGGAGAGACTCATGGGTGTGGCGGGCGCGTGGGTCCTGCCCGTGGGCGTGCTGCTCGCGGCCCGGGCTGTCGCCGGCAGAGGGGGCCTGGCATTCCGCCCGCGCCGCGCTCCGCTCTCGGCGCTCCTCGGGCTGGCCATTGTGGGCGGCCTGGGGGCCGTGATGATCTCGGGCTACGGCCGCTACGGCTTCCTGTTCCGGCCCGCCCCTCCCCCGGGAGGGTGGCTGACCGGCGGTGCCCTGCTTCTACTGGGTGCTCTGGCCTGGGAGGGCTGGTTGCGGGGAGCCGTCTTTACCAGCGCGCGGGCCTGGCGGGGGACGCCGGCCGCCCTGGTGCTCTCCACGCTCCCCCCGCTGCTGGTGCTGCCGGCCCGACCACCCGAAGTCCTCATCTGGTCGCTGCTGGTCGGAGGGGTCTTTGGCCTCATCCGCCTGGCAACCGGCGACGTCCTGGGTCTCGCCCTTCCCCGCGCAGCAGGCCTGGCGCTGCTGGCTGGGCTCACTGTGCTGCGCTGAGCCCGGCCAGCGGGACGTCCTGGCCGAGACGTACGTCCGATCCCGGTATGGCCCCGCCGGGCGGGCTCAGCCGGGGTATAATAGCTTGGATTGGACCCGTGCGGATCATGCCAGGAGCAGCACCATGACCCACGACGAGGTGAAGTCCGTCCTCGACCAGAGCTGGCGCAAGCTGGCCGCCGTTCGAGGCCACCTTTGACCTGGAGGCCAAACGCCGCCGCGTCGCCGAGCTGGAGCAGGCGATGGGGCGGCCCACCCTGTGGGACAACCCAGAAGAAGCCCGCCGCCTCAGTCGTGAGTTGAGCACGCTGCGGGCCCAGCTGGCTGAAGTGGACCGCCTGGCCGGCCGGGTGGAGGATCTTGGTGTCCTTCTGGCCCTGGCCGAGGAGCAGCCCGGGGGCATCTCCGCCACGGAGCTGGCCGCCGAGGCCCGCGCCCTGCAGGATGAGCTGAACCGTCTGGAGCAGAGCACGCTGCTGCGGGAGCCGCACGATGCGGCTAACGCCATCCTATCGGTGCACGCCGGGGCAGGAGGCACCGAGGCAGCGGACTGGGCGGAGATGCTCCTGCGGATGTACCTGCGTTGGGCGGAGGCCCGGGGCTACACCACCGAGATCGCCGACCTCTCTCCCGGAGAGGAGGCGGGGATCAAGAGCGTCACCGTCATCGTCCAGGGGCCCAACGCCTACGGCTACCTGCGGGGGGAGCGCGGCGTGCACCGGCTGGTGCGCATCTCGCCCTTCGACGCCTCGCGGCGGCGGCACACCTCCTTCGCCCTGGTGGACGTCATCCCGGAGGCCGAAGAGGTGGAGGTGGAGCTCAGGGAGGAGGACCTGCGCATCGACACTTTCCGCGCCGGAGGAGCCGGCGGGCAGAACGTGAATAAGGTGGAGACGGCCGTGCGCATCACCCACCTGCCCAGCGGCCTCGTCGTCCAGTGCCAGAACGAGCGGTCGCAGCATGCGAATAAGCTTACCGCCCTGCGCATCCTCCGCGCCCGCCTGCTGGAGCTGGAGCGGGAGAAGCAGCGGGAGCAGCTCTCCGCCCTGCGCGGCCAGCACAAGGAGGCGGCGTGGGGCAACCAGATCCGTTCCTACGTCCTGCACCCCTACCAGTTGGTCAAGGACCACCGCACCGGCACCGAGGTGGGCAACGCCCTGGGGGTGCTGGACGGTAACCTCGACCCATTCATCGACGCCTACCTGCGCCAGGGGACTGCGGCGGGCGCGTAGATGGACGCCCGCGCCCGGCTGGCCGTCTGGCTATTCACCGCCTTTGCCGTCGTCCTCATCCTGGCCGTCGCCCTGGCCCCTGCGGTGCTGGCCTGGCGGCTCCGGCTTGCGGTGACCCCCAGCCTCGCCGGACCGGCCCGGGTCAGCGTCCACGTGGACGCTCCGCCCTGGAGCATCATCACCGGGAGGCTGGATGCGGTGACGCTGGAGGCGCGGCGGGCGATGGCCGGCCAGCTGCCCCTGGAGCGCCTCACCCTGCGCCTGGAGGAGGTGCGTGTGGACCCCGCGCGGCTGTGGCGCGGTGAGGGGTTGCCGCTGGTGCAGGTGGGTCGGGGAGAGGGGGAGATCATCCTGACCCAGGAGGACCTGCGGCGCTTCCTGGTCAGCGCCAGGGGCGTGCAGCAGGCGTCGCTGCGGCTCGACGGGGGCGCCGTCACCGTGGAGGGCGACGTGAGGGTCGGTGTGGTGGACCTGCGGATGCGCCTGGAGGGGCGGCTGGTACCGGCCTCGCCCACTACTGTGGACCTCTACGTCCAGACCCTCACTGTCAGCGGGGTGGAGCTGCCGCGGGAGATCGGCAGCGTCCTGGTCTCCCGCCTCAACCCGCTGATCTCCCTGGACGGTCTGCCGCTGCCGCTGTGGATCGCCTCCGTGGCGGTGGAGGGGGGAGAGGTGCGGGTGCGCGTGGGGGTCGGGGAGCGCTCCTGATGGCCCGCTACCGTGTACTCACCGCGGTGGTGGCCGTGGGAGTGGTCGCAGGACTGGTCCTGCTGGCCGGGCGGTGGCGCCTGGAACGCCAGGACCGCACGGTGGAGGTGATCCTGGACGGGCCAGCCTGGCAGGAGCTGGCGGTGCGCGAGGGCTGGAGCCCCGCTGCACTCTTCACCGCCCTGCGCGCCCGCGGCGCGACCTCCCTGGCGATATACGAGCGCACGCTGCGGACCCTGCAGCGGCTGGGCCGGCTGGCGTATTTTGGCGGCGGAGACCTGCTGGCCGCAGCCAGAGCGGAGGTGCTGGCCCCGCCGCTGCGGGAGCTGGTGGCGGCCAGGACGGTCAGGCCAGAAGCCGTCTACGTCATCGCCGACCCCGCCCTGCGCCCCTGGCTGCTGGAGGCGTTCCGCGGCCTCCTCGGTCCGGATCGGGTCCGCCTGCGCGGACCGGTCATCGAGGTGGCCGGCAGCCGCGATGACCTGGAAGACCTGGGGTTGGGGTTCCTTCCCGCTGACCTGGCGATGGCGAGGCGGACGGGGCTCTCTGTAGTCCTGCGGCCCAGAAACTACCGCGGCCTGACCCCTGACGGGCTGGCCTGGAAGCTGGCCGCCATGCGGCGGGTGAGTCCGGGGTCCACCCTGGTCTTCGACGGGGCAGACGTGCTGGGGTATGAGCGGCTGGTGGGAGAGGCCGCCCGGGGGCTGCTGGCGGACGGCTACCGCGTGGCCCGCATCGAGGTCTTCACTGTCCGGCGCAAGCAGCGTGGCGAGGACGCGCTTGCTGCCCGCATGCGCCCGGCGGTGCTGCGGCTCTTCAGCATCACTCCGGAGGAGATGGCTACCCTCTCCCCCTCGGCCATAGTGGAGAAGTTCCGCCGCGCGCCGCTGGAGCGTAACATCCGCCTGCTCTACCTGCGGCCCCTGACAACCACGCCGGCAGGCGTGGCCGCCATCCCCACCAACCTGGACCTGGTGGGGCGGATCGGGGGAAGCGTACGTGGACTCGGCTTTACCCTGGGCAGGCCCCGACCGCTGCCCGACCTGCAGCCACGCCTCATCCCGCTGGCCCTGGCGGCCGCTGGCGCCCTGGCTCTGGGAGCGATCGCGCTAGGGGAGATCACCCGGGTGGCAGGTGCCCCGATGCGCCCGGTCGTCCTGTGGCTGCTGGTGGCGGCCGGGGTAGTCCTGACGGCGGCTGCAGGGCTCTCCGGGGACGGGTTCTTCCTGCTGTGGAGACGCCTCCTGGCGCTGGGTACAGCGGTGGCCGGGGCGACGCTGGCGGTCCACGTACCCCTGGCCCGGGGTGGGGGAGGGCCGCTGCGCCGCGGACTGACCGTGCTGTGGCTGGCCTCGGGCATCTCCACCGCTGCCGGCGTGCTGGTGGCCGGCCTGCTCAGCGGGTGGTCGTTTATGCTGGCGGTACACACCTTCGTCGGCGTCAAGGTGGCCCACGTGCTGCCGCCGCTCTTCCTGGGGTTCCTGCTGGCGTTCGGGAAAGAAGCGGGAGGCGCACGCGCCACGGCGGGCCGGATCTGGCAGTGGCTGGAGCGGCCGCTGCGCCTGCAGTACGCGGTGGTGGCGGTGCTGGTGGCAGTGGGTACCGTGATGCTGCTCTTCCGCAGCGGGAACTTCGGCCTGCCGGTCTTCGGGCCGGAGGTGCGGCTGCGCCAGGCGCTGGAGGACTTGCTGGTGGCGCGGCCGCGGACGAAGGAGTTCCTCATCGGTCACCCCGCCCTGGTACTGGCCGCGGGAGCGGCGGCGCTGCGGATGCGCGCCTGGGTGGTGCCGTTGGCGATGGTCGGGACCATCGGGCAGGCTGGACTCATAAACTCTTTCTCGCATATCCACACCCCTCTGGTCCTGGTGGCGCTGCGGACCCTCTACGCGCTGCTGATCGGCTCGGTCCTGGGGAGCGCCGGGCTGCTGCTACTGGAGCGTATCCTTCGTCGGGTGGCACCGGCCGCAGCCATCCGCGCGGCCGCCCCGGCGGGGTCTGCCACAGACGACTGAGGTGCGCGCCGGGGGCCCCGCGATCCTCATCTCCGGGTATTACGGCTTCGGCAACCTGGGGGACGAAGCCGTGCTGGCGGGAATGGTGCAGAGCCTGCGGGCGCGCCTGGGCGCGGTGCCGCTGGTGGTGCTCTCCGCCAATCCCCCGGCTACATCCGGCACCCACGGCGTGGAGGCGCTACCCCGGGGTGACCTGCGGGCAGTCCTGCGGACCATGGGGCGCTGCCGCCTCTTCCTCTCCGGCGGGGGGTCCCTGCTGCAGGACGCCACCAGCGCCCGCAGCGCGCTCTACTACCTGGGGCTGCTGCGGCTGGCGCAGGTGATGGGACTGCGGACGATGGTGTACGCTGCCGGCCTGGGCCCGCTGCGCCGCCCGGCCCTCCGCGCCCTGGCGCGCCGCGTCCTGGAGCGGACGGACCTGGTGACAGTCCGGGACGCGGACTCTGCGGCCCTGGTGGGGGCCCTGGGGGTCCGGCAACCGCCGCTTCTGACGGCCGACCCGGCATTCCTCCTACACCCGGAAGAGGTCCCCCCGGAGGTGGCCTTGGTTGACGGTCCAGAGGCGCTCGGCGTGGCCGTCCGTCCCTGGAGGAGCAACACGTTTGTGGGGGCGCTGGGGGAAGCCCTGGGCGACGTCTGCCGGCGCCACGGTGCGCGGGTGGTCGTACTGCCGTTCCACCCGCGCCTGGACCTTCCCATTTCGCGGTCGGTGGTGGCAGCATGCGGGGGGACGCTGGTCACCCGGCCGCTGCAGCCGCGGCAGGCGCTTGCCCTGATCGCCCGCCTGCAGGTGGTGGTGGGACTGCGGCTGCACGCCCTGATGTTTGCCGCTGCCGCCGGCGTTCCCCCGGTGGGGATGGCCTACGATCCCAAGGTGGCCGCCCTGCACCGCGACCTGGCCCTGGAAGGGCCCGTGCCCCTGGACGCCTCCGCCGGCACCCTGGGGGCCGCTATCGACCGGGCCTGGGAGGGGGCCGAGGCGCTCCGGCCGGCCCTGCTGGCCGCCGCCGCCCGCCTTCGCGCCCGGGCGGAGGTCGCGGCAGCGGAAGCGGCGCGCCTCTTCGCCGCGGCGTGAGAGGATTTCTCCCCCCGCAGCCTGAATATTTTCCCCTTACCGGACCTCAATCGCAGCGTTCGAGGAGGCGCCTTTTCCATGCCGGAGGTGCTCAAGGTGTCGGCGGATTCCAAGCCCAAAGCGGTCGCCGGTGCGCTGGCGGCTGTCCTGCGCGAGCGAGGCTCGGTGGAGATTCAGGCGGTGGGCGCCGGGGCGGTGAACCAGGCGGTGAAGGCCATCGCCATCACCCGCGGGTTCGTCGCCCCCAACGGCATCGACCTGGTGGCCATCCCGGCCTTCACCAAGGTCGAAATTGAGGGCGAAGAACGCACGGCCATCAAGTTTCTGGTAGAGAAGCGGTAGAGGGGCTGCGGGCCGCAGGAGACCGGGGCGCCGCGGGCGCCCCTTTTTCCTTCGGTGTGCGATAATGGGGACGCGGCGATGGACGAACGCCTGGCGGGGCGCCTGAAGCTCTTCTGCGGGACGGCCAACCCACAGCTGGGTGAGGAGATCGCCTCCTACCTGGGCATTCCCCCGGGGAAGCGCACCATTACCCGGTTCGCCGACGGCGAGATCTACGTGCGCTACGAGGAGAACGCCCGCGGCGAGGACACCTTCGTCATTCAGCCCACCTGCCCGCCGGTCAACGAGCACCTGATGGAGCTGCTGATCATGATGGACGCCCTGCGGCGCGCCTCTGCCGGGCGGATCACCGCAGTCATCCCCTACTACGGCTACGCCCGCAAGGACAAGAAGGACGCGCCGCGCGAGCCCATCACCGGCCGCCTGGTGGCGGACCTGCTGGTTACCGCGGGGGCGGACCGCATCCTCACTGTGGACCTGCACGCGGGGCAGATCGAAGGGTTTTTCAACGTCCCCGTGGACCACCTGCGGGCGCTGCCGCTGTTCGCCGACTACCTGCGGGAAAAGGGGCTGAGCGACGGGGTGGTGGTGGCGGCGGACGACGGCGCCGTGCGGCGGAGCAAGCAGCTGGCGGACCGCCTGGACCTGCCGCTGGCCATCATCTTCCAGCGGAGGGTGGGGAAGGATATCAAGGAGCCCGTGCAGGTGGTGGGCGAGGTGGACGGACGGGTGCCCATCATGATCGAGGACATCATCAGCACCGCCGGCACGGTGAGCAACGCGGTGGACACGCTGATCCGCAACGGCGCACGGCCCGAGGTCTACGTCTGTGCCACCCACCCGGTGATGGCCGGGCCTGCGCAGGAGCGACTGGCCCGCCCCGAGATCCGCGAGGTCATCGTCACCAACACCATCCCCCTGCCCCCGGAGCGGCGGCTGGACAAGCTCACGGTGCTCTCCGCCGCTCCCCTGCTGGCCGAGGCCATCCGACGCATCCACATGAACCAGTCCGTGAGCATCCTCTTCACCTGAGGAGCCATCGGGAGACCTCCCGCGCCCTGCGCGCCAGGCGTGCTATGGCCTCCTCCGTGGCCTCGTTGGGCGGAGCCAGCTCCATCATGAAGGGGCCGGCGTAGCCCACCTCCCGCAGGCCCGCCACCAGCGGCTCCCAGACCATGCTCCCCTCGGTGGGCAAGAGGTGCAGGTCCCGCCGCCCGTCGTTGTCGTGCAGGTGGACGGTGAGCAGGTGCGCGCCCAGGCGGCAGGCGCTCTCCGCAGGATGGCCGGCCAGCCATCCGTGACCGGTGTCCCAACAGGCCCCCAGCCCGGTCAGCGGGTAGGTCCCCACCAGCTCGTGGAAGTCCTCGGGCGTCTCGAAGAGCGCCCACCACTGGTGGTTCTCGATCACCAGGCGCACCCCCGCCCGGTCAGCCTCCTCCAGGAGCCGCTGCAGGCTGTGGGCGAGGAAGGCCTGGCGGCGGCGCCGCCGTGCGTCGCGGGGGACTTCGCGGGCCGCGTCGCATACCACCACCCGCGCTCCCAGGTCGGCGGCAACGTGGATGGTCTGGCGCAGGACTTCCGTGGCGTGCCGCCGGACCTCTTCCTCCTCCGCGGCCACATCCAGGGTGCCGCCGGCGGGGCTGTGGCAGGCCCACAGCCGCAGATCCCACCGCTGCAAGGCGGCGGCCGTGGCCCGCACCAGCTCCCGGTCGAAGTAGTCGAACTCCTCCTGAGCATACCCGTGGATTTCCACCCAGGGAATGCCCTCCGCTGCCAGGATGGCCAGCCGCTCGGGGAGCGCGTGGCGTCCCAGCATGCTGGTAGACAGGCCCAGTTCCATGGCTACGAACTCCTCCGTGCCGCGCCACGGCGACACGCCGCCAGTGTACACTAAGACCGGTCTGGAGTCAGAGGTGAACGCCGTGCCCGTGCGCACCCGCTACGCCGGCAGTCCCACCGGCCTCCTGCACGTGGGTGGGGCCTGGGCGGCCTTCTTCAACTGGCTCTTCGCCCGCCACCACGGCGGGGCATTCATCATCCGGGTGGAGGACACCGACCGCAGCCGGTCTACCCAGGAGTCGGAGCGGGCGATCCTGGAGGACCTGCGCTGGCTGGGGCTGCACTGGGACGAGGGGCCGGACATCGGCGGAGCCTATGGCCCCTACCGGCAGACCGAGCGGCTAGCGCTCTACGCGCGTTACGCCCGTGAGCTGGTGGAGCGCGGGGCGGCCTACGAGTGCTACTGCACTCCCGAGGAGCTAGAGGCGGAACGCCGGCAGGCCAGGGCGCGGCAGCTCCCGCAGCGCTACTCCGGACGCTGCCGGAACCTCTCGGCGGCGCAGCGGGCCGCCCTCCTGGCCCAGGGGCGGCGGCCGGCCATCCGCCTGCGACTGACCGACTTCGGCCGGACCATCACCGTCGCCGACCTGGTCCGCGGGAGGGTGGAGTTCTCACCGCAGCACCTGGACGACTACATCATCGTCCGCTCCGACGGCTGGCCCCTGTACAACTTCGCCAACGTGGTGGACGACCACCTCATGGCCATCAGCCACGTCATCCGCGGAGCGGAGCACCTCTCCAACACACCCAAGCAGCTGGTGATCTACGAAGCGCTGGGCTGGACGCCGCCGCAGTTCGCCCACCTCCCGGTGATCCTGGGGACCGACCGGAAGAAGCTCTCCAAGCGGCTGGGAGATACGGCGGTGAGTGACTACCGGCGGCGGGGATACCTGCCGGAAGCGCTGCTCAATTTCTTCGCCCTGATGGGCTGGTACCCGGAGGAGGACCGGGAACTCTACTCCCTGGAGGAACTGGTGGCGAGGTTCCGCATCGAGGACCTGGGCAAAGCCTCGCCCGTCTTCGACCCGGCCAAGCTCACCTGGATGAACGGCGTCTACATGCGCCGCGCGCTGGAGGTCGATCCCGGGCGCGTGGCCCAGGTCTGTCTGGCGGTCCTGCTGGCGGAGGGGCTGCTGACGGAGCCGGTGGCGCCGGAGCAGCGGGCCTACGTGGAGCGGGTGGTGCGCGTGCTGGGGGACCGGTTGAAGGTGGGCGAGGACATCCTCACTTACGGGGACTTCTTCTTCCGCGAGGTCGTCATCGACCCGGTAGCGGAGGAGCAGTACCTGCGCCGGCCACAGGCGCGCGAGCTGCTGCGGGCGCTGGCCGATCGGCTGGAGCGCGACGGGGCCCTCAGCCGTGCGGCCGCCGAGGCCGCGGTGCGGGGCCTGGCACAGGAGCGGGGTATCCACAGCCGGGAGGTGATCCACCCGGCGCGGGTGGCCCTCACCGGCAAGACGGCCGGGCCGGGGCTGTTCGAGCTGATGGAGCTGCTGGGCCGGTCGCGCGTGGTGGCCCGCCTGCGTGCTGCGGCGGAGCGGGCCGGGTAGCGACTCGGTCAGGCCTATGCCCGGGGCGGGGCGCCACCGTGGAGAACATCGAGCTGTGCTGCCGCGCCCACAACAGTATGAGGCGAAGCTGGCGCCCGGCGGTTAGGGCGCGGTTCACCTGTTACCAGCTCGGCCCGGGCCGAGCTCACGTCCGGGAAGAGGCTAGGGTATCATCATTCTGGGTGGGCGGGACTGTCTTCATCCTTGATGGGCAGCGCGGTGCTTCCCCCGTGATCTTCGGCGAGCGGGGCGACAGCACGCTGCTGGGGACCGTTTCCCTGGAGGCCTTGGGGTTCGTGCTGGACCCAATCCGCCGAGAACTGCGAGCTCTGCCCATGGTCCTGGGCTGATCCCGGGCACCCTCCTCTCCAGGGCGCGTTGCTTGGTGGTTGGAGGGCTGGGTATAATCACTTTGTCGGTGGGGGATCGTCTAACGGTAGGACGACGGGCTCTGGACCCGTTAGTGGGGGTTCGAATCCTCCTCCCCCAGCCAGATGCCCCCTCGTGTTCGCGTCCGGCTGTGGCTATGGTAAGTTAGGTAGAGCCCGGGGAGGTTTCAGCGCCTTCCTTCAGTCCCCCTGGCGCGCCTGCCGCCTGGCCCAGGAGTCGCGCAGGGTGACGATGCGGTTGAATACCAGGTGGTCGGGGCGTGAGTCCACCGGGTCCTGCCAGAAGTAGCCCAGCCGCTCGAACTGGTAGCGGGTACCCGCCGGATCTCTGAGGATGCTGGGCTCGACGAAGCCAGCCACCACGACCAGCGACTGTGGGTTCAGGTAGTCGGTGAACTCACCCTCCTGTGCCTCGGGGTCGGGGACCGTGAACAGGCGGTCGTAGAGGCGGACCTCTGCCGGGACGGCGTGTGCTGCGGAGACCCAGTGAATGGTCCCCGGCACCGGGCCGGCGGATGGAGTCCGGCCCAGCGAGTCCGGCTCGTAGGTGCAGCGCAACGCGACCACCTCGCCACCTGCGTCCCGCACCACCTGGTCGCAGCGAATGACGTAGGCGTGGCGCAGGCGGACCCGGCCCCCGAGGGTCAGGCGACGGTAGCCCCTGGGAGGGTGCTCCATGAAGTCGTCCCGGTCGATGTAGAGCTGGCGGGAAAAGGGCACGGTGCGCCAGCCCTCCCTGGGGACGTCGTGCGGCCACAGCGGCGCCTGCAGGTGCTCCACCCGATCCTGCGGGTAGTTGGTCAGTTCCACGGGCAGGGGTCTGAGGACGGCCAGCACACGAGGTGCCTGGTAGTTAAGGACCTCCCGAATGGTGGCCTCCAGGAGGCCCAGGTCCACCCGATTCTCCGCCTTGGCCACGCCGATGCGGGAGCAGAACTCACGGATGGCCTCCGGAGGCACCCCGCGGCGGCGCAGACCGGAGAGGGTAGGCAGGCGCGGGTCGTCCCAGCCGCGCACATACCCGCCCTCCACCAGCTTGATCAGCTTGCGCTTGGAGAGGACGGTGTAGTCCAGGTTCAGGCGGGCGAACTCGTACTGGTGTGGGCGAGGGGCCGCGGGGATGCCGCACTTGCCACGCAGGTTCTCCAGCAGCCAGTCATAGACAGCGCGGTTGTTCTCAAACTCCAGCGTGCACAGGCTGTGCGAGATCCCCTCGATGGCATCGGACAGCGGGTGGGCGAAGTCGTAGAGGGGGTAGAGGCACCATGCGTCGCCGGTGCGGTAGTGCCTGGCGTGCACGATGCGGTAGAGCACGGGGTCGCGCAGCTTCATGTTGCGGCTGGCCAGGTCGATCTTCGCCCGCAGGACGTGCGCGCCGTCGGGAAACTCCCCCGCGCGCATGCGCCGGAAGAGGTCCAGGTTCTCATTCACGCTGCGCTCCCGGTAGGGGCTGGGCTTCCCCGGCTGCGTCACCGTCCCCCGGTAGGCGCTGATCTCCTCGTCGGAGAGGCTGTCCACGTAGGCCTTGCCCTCCCGGATCAACTGCTCCGCGCACTGGTAGAGCTGCTCGAAGTAGTCGGAGGCATACCGTTCCCGCGTCCACTGGAAGCCCAGCCACTGCACGTCCTGCTTGGCCGCCTCCACATACTCCAGAGACTCCGTCTCGGGGTTGGTGTCGTCGAAGCGCAGGTTGCACTCTCCCCCGTAGTCCAGAGCCAGGCCGAAGTTCAGGCAGATGGCCTTGGCGTGGCCGATGTGCAGGTAGCCGTTAGGCTCGGGAGGGAAGCGGGTGACCACCCGGGCGTAGCGGCCCTGGCGCAGGTCCGCATCGATGATCTCCGTGATGAAGTTGGGACGGACATGCCGCCCGGGAGAGAGGGTAGTCTCGCTACTCATCGGTCCTCACGCCCTAAGGATACACCCTGGCCCCAGTGCGGTGCCCGGGGGGACCGCGGTATGATCAGCACAAACGGCAGCGGCAGGGAGGGAGGGGCCATGAACATCGCCCACATCCTGGCCCGCAAGGGCGGGCACGTCTTTACCATTCACCCCGGGCGCACGGTGCGGGAGGCGCTGGCCAGCCTGGCGGCCCACAACATCGGGGCCCTGGTGGTGGTGGACGAGGAGAACCGCCCGGTGGGCATCATCTCGGAGCGGGACATCGTCCGCGCCGCCGTGCGCGACGAGCGCCTCTTTGACCGCGCCGTGGAGGAGTTGATGACCCGCGACGTCATCACCGGGTCGCCGGAGGACGACCTGCGGGCGGTGGCGCACACCATGACGGAGCGGCGCATCCGGCACCTGCCGGTGGTGGCGGCTGGCCGGCTGGTGGGCATAGTCTCCATCGGAGACGTGGTCAAGGCGCAGCGGGACGAATACCTGGGGGAGGTCGAGACGCTGCAGCTGCAGATCGGCGAGGGACGCGGCTAGGCGGGGGCGAAGGAGCGCATGGACCTCCCCGGCACCGACGCGCACCCTCTGCGGGTGGCCATCATCGGCGCGGGACCCACCGGGTTTTACGCCGCCGAGCACCTGCTGGGGCAGCCGGCAGTGGTGGTCGCCGTCGACCTCTTCGATCGCCTG
Organism: Armatimonadota bacterium; assembly: GCA_031459715.1. Classification (NCBI taxonomy): domain Bacteria; kingdom Bacillati; phylum Candidatus Sysuimicrobiota; class Candidatus Sysuimicrobiia; order Candidatus Sysuimicrobiales; family Candidatus Humicultoraceae; genus Candidatus Humicultor; species Candidatus Humicultor tengchongensis. The sequence goes on from JAVKIA010000040.1 coordinate 19,481, forward strand.
CCCACCCCCTACGGCCTGGTCCGCTACGGCGTCGCCCCCGACCACCAGAAGATCAAGTCGGTGACGGCGGTCTACGACAGGACGGCCGCCCATCCCCGCTTCCGCTTTTTCGGCAACGTGGAGTTCGGACGGCACGTGGGGCTGGAGGAGCTGTCGGCCCACTACCACCAGATCCTCTTCTGCACCGGCGCCCAGACCGACCGGCGCCTGAACATTCCCGGTGAGGACCTGCCCGGGAGCTACCCGGCTACGGAGTTCGTCGCCTGGTATAACGGCCACCCCGACTACGCACACTACCGCTTCGACCTCTCCGTCCAGGCCGCCGCGGTGGTGGGCGTGGGTAACGTGGCCGTGGACGTCGCCCGCATCCTGCTGCGCTCCGCAGAGGAGCTAGCCCGGACCGACATTGCCGACTACGCCCTGGAGGTGCTGCGGGAGAGCCGGGTGCGTGAGGTCTACCTGCTGGGCCGCCGCGGCCCGGCGCAGGCGGCATTCACCAACCCGGAGATCCGCGAGCTGGCCGACCTGCCCGGTGCGGATGTCACCGCCCTACCCGAGGAGGTAGCGCTGGACGAGATCTCCCGGGAAGATCTGGACCGCACCCAGGACCGCACCACCCTGCGCAAGGTGGAGATCCTCCAGGAGCTGGCCGCACGCACCCCCAGAGGAAGGCCGCGGAGGCTGGTCGTCCGCTTCCTCGTCTCCCCGGTGGCTCTGCTTTCCGGGGACGGCAAGGTGGCCCGGATGCGCCTGGTGCGCAACCGGCTGGAGACGACCCCGGCGGGGACGCTGGTGGCCCGGCCGACCGACCGGTTCGAGGAGCTTGCCGTGGGAGCGGTCTTCCGCTCCGTGGGCTACCGGGGGGTGCCGCTGCCCGGCGTGCCTTTTAACGAGGACTGGGGCGTCATCCTCAATGAGCGAGGGCGGGTGCTGGACCCGGGGAGCCGGGAGCCGCTGCCCGGCCTGTATACCGCCGGCTGGATCAAGCGGGGACCTACCGGCGTCATCGGCACCAACAAGCCCGATGCCGCCGAGACGGTGGCGCACATGCTGGAGGATCTGGCCCAGGGCAGAACGCTCTCCCCCTCAGAGCCCCACCCCGCAGCGGCGGAGGCGCTGATCCGCCAGCGCCAGCCCGCCTACTTCTCCTGGGCGGACTGGCAGCGGCTCAATGAGCTGGAGGTCCAGCGGGGGCGGGCGGCGGGCCGCCCGCGGGTGAAGTTCACCCGGGTCGATGAGATGCTGGCCGCCCTGGGGCGATAGCCCGCGGCCCTCACCGCAGCGGCGGCAGGGAGGCCTCCGGCCCGTCCTTGAGCACGGCGATGTAGGGCAGGTGGCGGTAGCGCTGCCGGTAGTCCAGCCCGTAGCCCACCACGAAGACGTCGGGGATCTCAAAGCCGCGGTAGCGGATGGGCAGCGTGGGCACAATGCGCCGCGCGGTCTTGTCCAGCAGGGTGCAGATGGCCAGGCTGGCCGGGTTGCGCGTCTGCAACACGCGCAGCAGGTAGGCGGCGGTGAGCCCGGTGTCGATGATGTCCTCCACCAGCAGGACGTGGCGGCCGGTGATCTCTTCGTCCAGGTCCTTGAGCAGGCGGGCCACGCCGGAGGGGCTCTCCGCGGTGTAGCTGCTGATGGCCATGAAGTCGATGGCCGCGGGAATTTTCAGGGCCCGGCTGAGGTCGGCCAGGAAGAATACGCCTCCTTTCAGCACCGTGACCAGGACCAGGTCCTTGCCCGCATAGTCCTCACTGATGTGATCTGCCAGCTCCGCCACCCGCGCCCGGATCTGCTCCTCGGTAAGCAGGACCTCCCCCAGGGTGGCGTCCGGTCGAAGGGCGGGCAGGGAGGCCACGGACTAGCTCGCCTCCGAGGAGGGCAGCGGCGGGAGCCCGTACTTGGCCAGGAGCTTGCGAAAATCCCGCGCGTAGAGTATCATGAGCCGCACGTCGGGATAGAGTTCCCGCAGGCGCCGCACCTTGCGGTTCTTCCGGGTGACCAGGCTCTGCTTGAGCGTGGTCAGCTCGATGTAGAGGTCCAGGTCCGGCAGGTAGAAGTCGGGACTGAAGCTCTCCACCACACGTCCGTTGCCGTCCCGCTCCAGGGGGAAGGAGCGGGGCTCGTACTCCCAGCGGATGGCGTAGAAGTCCAGGAGTCTGGCGAACTCCCGTTCGCTGGCGTGGGCAAATCGTGCAGGCGGGCGAGGTCCGTTGATGTTGGTATGGCCCACCGCGGCGCACTCACCTCCGAAGAAATGTGCGTTTTGGCGCCACTGTTTGGCCGTAGTATAACAGGAATGGGGTTTTCACGTCCAGAATCTTTCACGGAGGGGCCACGAGGAGACCTTGATGGTCGAGACGGGCGACGACATTCAGCGGTACATCCGGGCGCTGAAGAGCGCCGACGTCACGGTGCGCAGCGACGCGGCCCACCACCTGGGCCGGCTGCAGGACGAGCGCGGGGTGCCCGCGCTGGCCGAGGCGCTGCAGGATCCCGACGAGTACGTGCGCAAGAGCGCCGTGGCCGCCCTGCGCCGCATCGGCGGTCCGGAGGCCATGGCCGCCCTGCGCACCGCACTCACCGACCGCTCCGAGCAGGTGGTACTGCAGGCGGTAAACGGCCTGCGGGACATGCGAGACCGGGGGGCGGTGGAGGCGCTCATCCGCGTCCTCACCCGACGGGAGCGCTCCCTGGTCAACGCCGCCACCGAGGCCCTGGCCCGCATCGGTCCGGACGCGGTGAAGCCGCTGCTCGGTGCCTTGGAAGACCGGGGCATGCGGCGGCGCATCGGCAACCAGGTCTGGAAGATCCTGGTGGAGATGGGTCCCAAGGCGGTAGACCCCCTGCTGGAGATGCTGGGGCACGAGAACCAGTTCGTCCAGCTCACGGCGGTCTCCGTGCTGGGGCGGGTGGGGGATCGGCGCGTGGTCAACCCGCTGGTGGAGCTGTTCCTCACCGACCCGCCGATGCAGGACGCAGTGGTCTCTACGCTGGCGCGTCTGGAGGAGCGGGGGGTGGTGGAGCACCCCGAGGCGCACCACGGGGACCGGGAGATCTTCCTCCCCAGGAGCGTGGTGGAGGCCTTTGTGGGGCGCCCGCGGGAGGCCCTGGTGGAGCAGCTGCGCACGGCCCTGGAGAACCCCTCGCCCAAGGTGCGCCGCTTTGCCCTGAAGGCCCTCTTCTCCCTCTTTGGCGAGGGGGCCATGGACCAGCTTATCACCTCCCTGGAAGACGAGGATGTGGACGTCAAGCGGCTGGCGGTGAAGATCCTGGGGCGGATGCGGGACAAGCGGGTGATCGAGCCGCTGGTGCAGCTGGTCCTGAAGGATGGGGAGCAGATTGAGGAGACGGTCTGGAACACGCTGAAGGTCCTGACCGACCTGCGGGAGTACGAGAGCCTGCGTGCCCGGGTGGCCAAGGAGAAGGCCGGCGGCCAGCCTACCGTGAGGAAGGTGCGGCGGGAGCGAGACGTCTCGCCAGATTGGTGGAGGGAGCAGGACTAGACGCAGGCGCGCATCAACCAGACCACAATCCGCGTGGCCGAGGCGGACATTACCACCCTGGCCGTGGACGCCATCGTCAATGCGGCCAACACCCACCTGTGGATGGGAGGCGGCGTGGCGGGGGCGATCAAGCGCCAGGGCGGCGAGGAGATAGAGCGGGAGGCGGTGCGCCAGGGGCCCATCCCCGTGGGGGAAGCGATAGTGACGGGCGCCGGTCGCCTGCCAGCGCGGGCGGTCATCCACGCAGCCACCATGGGGCCGGATCTGGTCACCGATGAGCGGGCCATCCGGGCGGCCACGCGCAACGCTCTGGTCCGGGCGGCAGAGCGGCGGTTTGGCACCATCGCCCTGCCGGCCCTGGGGACGGGCGTGGGAGGATTCCCCCTGGAGCGGGCCGCGGCCATCATGCTGGAGGAGATCGTGACCCACATCCGCGGCGGGACATCCCTGCGGGAGATCGTGCTGGCGGTGCGCGGCGAGCAGGCACGCCAGGCCTTCAGCGGGGCGCTGCGGCAGGTGGCGCCGGAAGAGGAGCTGTGAGCGGGGATCAGGTGGTGGTCTTCATCACCGCGTCGTCGGCCGAGGAGGCACAGCGCATCGGTCGGGCCCTCCTGGACGAGCGGCTGGCGGCCTGCGTGAACACGCTGCCCGTGCACTCCGCCTACTGGTGGCGGGGGACAGTAGAGGAGGCGGGGGAGACGCTGCTGCTGGTGAAGACGGCCTCCCGCCTCCTGGACGCCCTCACCGCCCGCGTGCGCGCCCTGCACTCCTACTCCGTCCCCGAGGTCATAGCCCTGCCTGTGGTCGGCGGCAGCGCCGACTACCTGCGCTGGGTGGAGGAATCCCTGCGTCCGTGACCGTGCTGATCACTAACGACGACGGCATCGCCTCCCCGGGGATGCACGCCCTGGCCCGCGCTCTGGCCGCCGTGATGCCCGTGGCGGTGGTGGCGCCGGAGCACGAGCGCAGCGCCACGGGGCACGCCATCACCCTGCACAAGCCGCTGCGCGCCGTGCGCCTGGCCCTTCCCGGGCTGGACGCGCCCGTGTGGGCCACCAACGGCACGCCAGCGGACTGCGTCGTCCTCGGGGTCCTCGACCTCCTGCCGCA
>JAVKIA010000041.1 GCA_031459715.1 Armatimonadota bacterium
GTGTGGGTGAACCGGGCGGCCTGGGCCTGGATGGCTGCGACCACCCTGGGGTGGCTGTGCCCCACGTTGAGACAACCCACCCCGCCGGCCAGGTCAATGTAGCGGCGGCCGTCGGCATCCCACAGTAGCGCCCCCTCCGCACGCACGGCGAATACGGGCGCCTGGACGGTAATAGCGTCGGGCACCACCCTCCGCTTGCGCTCCAGCAGCTCCCGGGAGCGCGGCCCCGGGATCAGGATGCGGCTTGCCGTGGTGCGGTCTGCTGCGGTGTGCTCTGCGGTCATGGCTTCACGCTCCAGTGTCAGGATGTCAGGCACGGTGCAGGCCCACCACGGCGTGCACGTGGCCCGTCTGAGGGAAGAGGTCGACCGGTTGAACGGAACGCACCCGGTAGGCGGCGCGGCGCAGGCGCTCCAGGTCGCGGGCGGTCACCGCCAGCGAGCGGCCCACGTAAACCACCCGCTGCGGACCGACGGCCGCCAGGGCATCCAGCAGGGACTGCGGCAGTCCCTCCCCCGGCGGTGCCGTCACCAGCACGTCGGTGCGCTCACCCCGCTGGTGCAGCTTGGCCAGTACCCTGGCCGGATCCCGGGTATAGAAGACCGCATTGGCGATCCCGTTACGCTGCGCCGTGAACCAGGCTTCGGTCATGGCCTGCCGGTCACTGACCACGCCGACGCTTCGGCGCACCCGCTGCGCCAGGGCAAGAGTGAGCAGGCCAGCCTCGGCGAAGGCGTCCAGCACCTGCTCGTCGCCGCGCAGCTCTCCAGCCTGCGCCACGGCCTGCAGCAGCAGCGGCAGCGCGCCGGGGTTGGGCAGGATATGCGCGTCCGCCCGCAGCCGCACCCGCAGCCCCAGGATCTCGTCCTCCAGGTAGTCGCGGCCCCACAGCAGCGCCAGCGACCGGCCGAAGAAGGCGGTGCTGTGGCCGGGCTGGACGGTCAGCAACAGCCCCACCAGGCCGGGCACGCGGTCAAGGATCGCCCGGACGAAGGCCATACGGTCGGGCAGCGGCCCCGCCGCCGAGAGGACGGCGAGCGCTTCTCCCGTGGCCTGGCCGGTCATCCCCAGGACGCCGCGCACCAGCCCGCTGCCGCGGCGCCGGTTGTACGGCGGCAGGTCCAGGGCCCGCACCGCCTCCCGGACCACGTGCAGGATGCGCACGTTGGTAGGGTGCTGGACGGGGCAGCTTGCGATGTTGTAGAGGCGCTGCTCCCCCCAGCCGAAGAACCCGGCGATGACGGCCGGGCCGCGTCGGTCGAAGGTGGCACGCAGGAGGCTGCGGTAGCCCCAGGGCTGTCCGCCCGTGCACGGGCGCACCAGGTCCGGGGGTACGCCGACCTCCCGCAGGGCGGCCACCACCAGGGCGCGCTTCTCTCGGCGCTGTGCCGGCAGCGTGATGTGCTGGAGCTGGCATCCTCCGCAGCGGCCGAAGTGCGGGCAGGGGGGCGTGGCGGCATCGGGCGACTTCCGCTGGACGGCGACGATGGCTCCCAGCGGCGCCGGCGAGGTGCGCACCACCTGGATAAGCGCCTCCTCACCGGGGATGGCGTAGCGTACGGCGATGCGGGCGGCACCCACCTGCGCCACGGCCGCCCCGTCAGCGGCCAGCCCGGAGAAGCGGACCGTCAGACGCCGACCGGGCTCCAGCCTGGGGCGGGCGCCGGGCCTAGCCACCGAGGCGCTCCCGCAGGATGCGGTTGACCAGCTCGGGGTTGGCCCGCCCGCGGGTCTCCCGCATCACCTGTCCCACCAGAAAGGACAGCGCCCTGTCCTTTCCCCGGCGAAACTCCTCTGCCGCTTCCGGATGGGCAGCGATCACACGGTCGACCAGGCGCTGCAGATCCGCAGCGTCGCTGATCTGCTCCAGGCCCCGCTCCGTCACCAGAGCCGCCGGGTCGCCGCCCGCGCGCACCAGCTCCGGCAGCAGCTCCTTGGCGATCCGCCCGCTGATGCGCCCCTGGTCGATCAGGCGCAGCAGGGTGACCAGAGTCTCGGGGCGCAGTGCCACCTGGTCGATCTCCTTCCCCTCGGCGTTCAGGATGCCGGCGATATCTCCGCTCAGCCAGTTGGCCAGGGTCTTGGCCTGGGGATAGGCCGCCAGGGCCTCTTCGAAGAAGGCGGCCAGGCGCGGCTGGCGGACGATCAGCTCGGCGTCGTAGGGGCTCAGTCCGAGGGTGTGCACGTAACGGGACCGCTTCTGCGCCGGCAGCTCCGGCAGGGCCGCCCGCACCGCCTCCACCCATGCCTCGTCCACCACGATGGGCGGCAGGTCCGGTTCGGGGAAATAGCGGTAGTCCTCCGCCTCCTCCTTGGTCCGGGAGGCAAAGGTGATCTGCCGCCGCTCGTCCCAGTGGCGCGTCTCCTGCACCACGGCGCCGCCGCCGGCCAGCACCTCCGCCTGCCTAGCCGCCTCGTAAGCCAGCGCCCGCTCCACCGCCCGCAGGGAGTTCATGTTCTTGACTTCGGTGCGCGTGCCCAGGGTCCCGTCGGGGGCGCGCAGGGAGAGGTTGGCGTCCACCCGCATCGTGCCCTCCTCCATGCGCCCGCTGCTCACCTCCAGGTACTGCAGCAGGGCCCTTAGCGCCACCAGGAACTCCCGTGCTTCCGCCGGGCTGCGCAGGTCCGGCTGGGTGACAATCTCCATCAGGGGAACTCCGGAGCGGTTGTAGTCCACCCGGGTGTGTGTGACCACCCCGTCTTGCTCCACGTGGACCAGCTTTCCGGTGTCCTCCTCCAGGTGGACACGGCGGATGCGTACCGCCCTCTCGGCGCCGTCCACGGTAAACTCCAGCCACCCGTCCACTCCCAGCGGCGGGTGGTCCATGTACTGGTACTGAGAGATCTGGTAGTTCTTGGGCAGGTCGGGGTAGTAGTAGTTCTTCCGGTGGAAGTGGCTGCGTGGGGCGATGCGGCAGCCCAGGGCGACCGCAGCCCGCAGCCCCAGCTCCACCGCCCTGCGGTTGGGCACCGGAAGGGCCCCGGGCAGCCCCAGGCAGACGGGGCAGATCAACGTATTGGGCGGCGCGCCGAAGGTCACGGCGCAGCCGCAGAACATCTTGGAGGCGGTCTGCAGCTGGACGTGGATCTCCAGCCCGATGACCATCTCCCCCGCGGCGGCCGGGCTCACTCCCTCATCCCTCCGATCGGACCCGCTCCCCCCTCCGCCAGGGGAGGCCGCTGGAGGTGCCAGGCGGTCGCCTCCTGGTACGCGGCGGCGGCGCGTAACACCGTAGGCTCGTCGAAGGGCCGCCCTACCAGCTGCAGTCCCACCGGCAGCCCCTCGGCGAAGCCGCAGGGGACGGAGATCCCGGGCAGCCCCGCCAGGTTCACCGGGATGGTGAAGATATCCGCCAGGTACATCTGCAGCGGGTCCGCCACGCGCTCACCCAGACGGAAGGCCACGGTGGGAGAGGTGGGCAGCAGGACCAGGTCCACGCGCTGGAAGGCCTGCTCGAAGTCGCGCCGCACCAGCGTGCGCGCCCGCTGCGCCTTGAGGTAAAAGGCCTCGTAGAACCCAGCGGAGAGCGCGTAGGTGCCCAGCATGATGCGCCGCTTCACCTCCGGGCCAAACCCGGACGCGCGGGTGCGGGAGAACATGGCCACGATGTCGGGCGCCTCCAGGCGCAGCCCGAAGCGCACGCCGTCGTACCGGGCCAGGTTGCTGCTGGCCTCCGCCGTCGCCACGAGGTAGTAGGTCGGCAGGGCGTACTCGATAGTCGGCAGGGTCACCTCCTCCAGGCGGGCCCCCAGCCCTGCCAGCACCTCCACCGCCTGGAGGACGGCGGCGCGCACCCCGGCCTGCAGCCCCTCGCCCAGGCCCTCCCGGGCGATGCCAATGCGTAACCCCGCGACCCCCGCCCTCAGCGCCTCTCGGTAGTCGGGCACGGGGAGGGCGGCGGAGGTGGCATCACGGGGATCCTGCCCCGCCAGGACCTGCAGCAGCAACGCCGCGTCCTCCACGGTACGGGTCAGAGGCCCGATCTGGTCCAGGGAGGAACCGTACGCCACCAGGCCGTAGCGGGAGACGCGCCCGTAGGTGGGCTTGAGGCCGACGATGCCGCAAAGCCCCGCGGGCTGGCGGATCGATCCCCCGGTGTCCGTCCCCAGGGCGCAGGGCGCCATTCCCGCGGCCACCGCCGCCGCCGAGCCTCCGCTGCTACCGCCCGGGACGCGCTCCGGATCCCAGGGATTGCGTGTGGGGCCGAAGGCAGAGTTCTCGGTGGAGGATCCCATGGCGAACTCGTCCGTGTTGGTCTTCCCCAGGAGGATCGCGCCCGCCTCTCGCAGCCGGACCATCGCCGTGGCGTCGTAGGGAGGGCGCCAGCCCTCCAGGATGCGGGAGCCGCAGGTGGTGGGGACGCCACGGGTGGCGATGATGTCCTTGACGGCGACGGGAATCCCCGCCAGCGGCGGGACCTCCTCACCGCGGGCGTAGGCTTGGTCCCACCGCTCCGCCTCCGCCTGCGCCGCCTCCCCGTGCACGTAGAGGAAGGCGTGCAGGGTGCCGTCCAGCGCCTGGATGCGGGCCAGACATGCAGCCAGCAGCTCCGAGGGTGCCAGCTGGCGACGTCGCAGCCGCAGCAGCAGGTCGGCGACGGAAAGCTGCGCGGGAGTCATGTGTCCCCCGCACGCCGGGCGGGTGTGGATGTGCCGGGCATACGTCTAGACGGGTTCCAGGACCGGCGGGATTATGAAGAACCCTTCCTCCTGTGCCGGTGCCGCCGCCAGGACCTCCTGCCGGTCCAGACCGGCCTGCACCACGTCCTCCCGCAGAACGTTGGCTGCGGCCAGGACGTGCGCGGTGGGCTCCACCGCCGAGAGGTCCAGCTCCTGCAGGCGGGCGAAGTAATCGAGGATGCGTTGCAGCTGCCCGGTGAACCGTTCCCGCTCCTGCGCGCTGAGGGAAAGGCGGGCCAGGCGGGCCACGCGATCAACGGTGGCGAGGTCAATGGTCATCCCGGATCACCTCTCCCCATGCTACCATGCGCCCGGCCCAGGCCAAGGGACGCGGGGCTCAGCTGGGCCGCCGACCGGAGTACCGCGCCACATGGTCGAAGCCCTGCATGCGGGCACGGCAACAGGAATTGGCCACCGGGAAGCGGAAGAGCGGAGATGCCAGATCTTTCGTCTTTCCCGGTGGTGATTTCATGGGTGCTGTAAGGAGAGAACTTTCATCCAGAGAACTGAGCGAGAGGCTCAAGGTTATCGCCGAAACGTATTCTGAAGCACTGAAGGAAGGATTTGCCGACCGCCTGATCTCGGTGGCACTCTTTGGATCCCTCGCCCGGGGGGAAGCAACTCCGTCCTCGGACATTGATCTACTTGTAATCATGGAGGAGTTGCCCAGGGGAAGGTTTGCCCGCAGGAGGCTTCTCCAGGTGGCGGATCAAAGCATTGAGGCAGAGCTGGCGGCGCTGCATGAGGAAGGCATCGTCGCTGATCTGTGCGTGATCCTCCAAACGCCGGAGGAGGCAAAGACCGTCAGACCTCTCTACCTGGACCTGGTCGAGGATGCCATCCTGTTGTTCGACCGCGACGGATTCCTTGCCGGGGCCCTTGAACAACTGAAGCACTCATTGAGGCGCAAGGGGGCCCGCCGCCTCCGCCTGGGGAAGGTTCGCTACTGGGACCTCAAACCCGACCTGGTTCCGGGAGAGATCTTTGAGATATGACCAACGAGGAAATGGCTCGCGGCTATCTGACCCGGGCCCAGAGGATCATCTGGGAGGCGGAAGGGCATTATGCACAGCAGGCCTGGAACCTGGTGGTCAGGCGGAGCCAGGAGGCCGTGGAGCTGGCGCTCAAAGGAGCGCTGCGCTTTGTGGGTCTGGAGGTCCCCCGGGTTCATGATGTGGGGATCTTCCTGAAACGGCACAGAGATAGGCTTCGCGGTAGGCTGGCCGAGGAGATCGACCAAGTGGCCGCTATCTCCAGGCGACTGCGTGGGGAACGGGAAGTCAGCTTCTACGGCGATGAGGAGACAGGGACTCCGCCCGAGGAGCTGTACGTCCATCAGGACGCCGATCAGGCGCTGAGGGATGCCAGGTTTGTCCTGTCACTGTGCGAGGAGCTGGTACGATCCGCGCCCGGTGACGTTTAGGTCGTAGGTGCCGGCCTGAGGCATCAGGGGAGGAGGATCGCAGCAAAGCGTACCTCAGGCGTGGGGCCGGGCCAGGTCCACGCCAGATAGGCGGTGGAGCCACGCAGGGCCAGCACTGGGGCAATCCCCTGAGCGACGCGCCGCGCCTCTGCCGCCGGGCGGATTGACCGCACGACGATCATGCCCCCCTCGCTCCAGGCTGCGGCCACCCGCCCCCCGGCGGCGGCGACTACAGGTCCTCCCACCGCTCCGCTGGCCAGCGTCTGAGAAGGCCGGCCCGGGAGCCCGTAGACGATCGTGCGCTGCGGCCCCCGCTCCTCCCAGATCAGGTGCGCCTGGACGCCGTCTGCATCGAGCGCGACGTTGGTGTGGTCTACCTCGCCGGCGGTGATGGAGCGTGGCGCCTCCCATCGCCCGGTGAAGCGCGTGTAGCGGACCTGGTAGACACGCCCGTCGAACTGGAACCAGGCGGCGTGCAGCCGCCCCGCGGCATCAGCGCCCAGGGCGGGGTTTATGCTGTCGGGGATGCCCGGGGAGATCACCTCCGGGGGAACCCAGGCCCGTCCCTGCTGCCGGGTGGCCAGGATCTGGTAGATGGCGCCGTGGCGGGTAGCCTCCTGGGGCCTTTCGGGGCGGATGCCGTACCACAGGACGTGTGCCAGGCCGCGCAGGGGGGCCACCACCGGGACACCGGCGTACACCCCGGGTGGGGAGAGGGCAAGCGGCGCCCTCCAGCGCCCGGCGCGGCGCACGGTGTAGAGGATCCGTCCCTTCAGCCCGAAGTCGGTCCAGACCAGGTGTAGCGCGCCGTCCGGGAAGAAGTGCAATGCGGGCAGGCGGGCCGGCCGGGAGGCCGCGGGGACCTCTGCCCACCTCCAGGAGCGACCGCGGTCTTCTGACTCAGCCAGGAAGACCCTGTCGGTCCCGCCCACCGGGCGGACGAAGGCCAGGGCCACCCGGCCCTGTCGGTCAATGACGAGCTTCCGCTGGCTGTTCTCCGCAGTTGCCTGCGGGGAGACGTCCCGCGCCACGGTGACAACCGCGGGTGCTGCGGGGGCCGCCGGGGAAACTACAAGCGCAGGCAGCAGCAAGACCAGCCACCACCCGGGGCATGCCCGGGCGACGTACCTGCGCGGGTGCCCGCACCGGGCGAGACGGACGGCGGGGTCAACGATCTGGCGGCTCAGCATGCCCCTCACCGCCCGTCATCGTAGCACGGTGGAGGAGCGCCGCAGCGAGCCATGGAACTGCTCTGCGGGGAATGGTGCGAACAGCACCCGTTACAGCCTTCTTCAGCCGCTGGCGCCGGGCCGCGGTGAGCGTGGGAGCCGCGCTGCTTGCCTGGAGTCACCCCCTCCAGGCGCAGCTGCCCGGGCTTCCGGTAGATCTCCAGGTCGTCTCCGGATTCGCCCTCCGGGCTCCCAGGCTTCTTCCCCTCTCCGGCTACGAGGTCCACTACAGCTACGAGGCGCCCGAACAGCAGGAGGCATCATTCGCCCGCGCCGCGCCCCAGGCGGAATTCGACACCATCACCGTCAAAGCCCCGGCAGGGGAGATCGACGAGGTCCGCTTCTCCAGGGCAGACGAACCGTACGCGCTCATCATCCGTCCAATCGCCGGAGCACCGGTCGGGTCCTGGGACGCGCCCGCTGGCGGTCGGTTGGTTCCTGCTCCGCCTCCCGAGGGGGAGGTCCGCCGCCGCTTCGCCCTGGCCGCGGGCCTGTTCGGCCAGGCGCGGGAGGCTCTGGGGCTGAAAGCTTTCCGCGGGGGACCCAGCGGCACGGTGACCCTGCAGCTTCGCGGGGTGGAAGACCTCCTGCTGCGGTCGCCGGGGCCGGAGGCCGACTACGAGTACCGGTTCTTCGGCCTGGGCCAGGAGGGGATGCTGGAGGACCTTCGCGCAGAGGTCCCCGGAGCCCGCTACGCCATCGAATACGGTCCCGCTCGCCTGGCCATCAGGCGGGAGTCCGCCGCAGCGGACGGTACGCAGGCAGTGGCTGAACTCGCTGTGGAGGGTGGAGCGTGGCAGGGAAGCGTGCAGATCCGCCGCCCCGGGACAGGCCAGACGACCGAGCCCATGGCCAGAGCGGCTGCCGAGCAGCTTCTCGCCGAAGGCCTCTCCCACCTGCGGGCGGCCCGCACTCGAGTGCAGATCACCTTCGGCCGGGATTTGGGCGCGGTACGGCTCCCCTGACGATGGTTGCCCGCCGAGCAGACCAGGGAATCGCCCGGGCGGACGCAGGTCGATCGTTGCTACGTGGCCCCCCGCAGGCGCGGATCGAGGATGTCGCGGAAGGCGTCGCCCAGGAGATTCCACCCCAGGGTGAAGAGCACCAGCGCCGCTCCGGGGAAGACCACCGTGTACCAGAAGGCGAAGGCGCTGCCCCCGGCGCCGATGATCCAGTTTCGGGAGAGGCTGATGATCTGCCCCCAGTCGGCGTAGCCGATGGGCGCTCCCAGCCCCAGGAAGGAGAGGGCGGCCGCCGTGACCACGATGCTGCCCATGTCCAGGGAGGAGACCACCAGCACCGGGTAGATGCTGTTGGGCAGGATGTGGCGCAGGATGATCTTGATGTCGCTGGCGCCCATGGCCCGGGCCGCCTCCACGTAGTCCCGCTCCCGCACCGAGAGGATCTCCCCGCGCAGCAGGCGGGCGTAGCCCGGCCAGCTGACCAGGGCCAGGGCGATGAGCACGTTCTCCAGCCCCGGCCCCAGGATGGCCACCACCACCACCGCCAGGATCAAGCCGGGGAAGGCCAGGAAGATGTCCACCACGCGCATCAGGAACTCGTCCACCCGACCGCGGAAGTAGCCGGCCACGCTGCCCACCAGGACCCCGATGAGCACCGAGATGGCCACCACCAGCAGTCCCACGCGGAAGGCGGTGCGCGCCCCCCAGATGATCCCGTAGTAGATGTCGAAAGCCTGCTCCGTGGTGCCGAAGGGGTGGCCGGGCCGGGGAGGCTGCGGGTCTGGGCTGTAGCCGGCGTGAGGCATCATGTAAGGGTTGCGCGCGTTGGGCGGCGGTGGGGCCAGCAGCGGGGCCAGCACCGCCATGAGGATGAAGCCCGCGATGAGGATCAATCCCATCAGCGAGAGGGGGTTGCGGCGGAAGCGGCGCACGGCGATCTGCCAGGTGGAGAGCGCAACCGCCAGCTCTGGCCTGACCAGCTTGCGCTCGGCGAGGACTCCCATGGTGGCCTACCCCAGACGGATCCGTGGGTCGATCCAGGCGTAGAGGATGTCCGCGGCCAGGTTTCCCAAGACCAGCAGCAGGGCGCTGAAGAGGGCGAACCCGGCCACGGCGGGCGCGTCCAGCTGGATGGCGGCGTTGGCCCCCCAGCGGCCGATCCCCGGGTAGTTGTAGATGGTCTCCGTGATCACCACCCCGTTGAGCAGCCCGACGAAGAGCAGGGCGGAGAGGGTAATCACCGGGATAAGGGCGTTCTTGCGGGCGTGCTTGTTGATCACCCGCGGCTCCTCCAGCCCCTTGGCCCGAGCGGTGCGCACGTAGTCCTGGCGCAGCGTCTCCAGCATGGAGGACCGGGTGACGCGCACCAGGGTGGCTGTCTGCACCAGGCTGAGGGTGATCACCGGTAGCGCCAGGTGGCGCAGCGCGTCCAGGAAGATCCACAGCTTACCGTTCAGCAGCGCGTCCACCGTAACCAGGTGGGTGTAGGTGCGGAACTGGGCGGGATCCAGTACCACCAGGTTCGCCTCCAGGGAGAGCCGTCCCGGAGGGAAGAGCCGCCAGGCCCCGTAGAAGATCATGAGCAGCAGCAACCCCCAGACAAACGTGGGGAAGGACTGCCCGCCGATGGCGAAGAGGCGGGAGAAGTGGTCGACGATCTGATCCCGGTGCACCGCGGACTTGGTGCCCAGCCAGATGCCCAGGGCCAGGATGGGCAGGAAGGTGTAGAGGGTGAGCTCCAGCGTCGCCGGAAAGAAGGTGGTGATCGCCCGGGCCACGGGCATCTTGGCCGTCTCCGACCAGCCCAGGTCCCCCTGCAGTACCCGGCCCAGCCACTGCACGTACTGAATGTAGACCGGCCGATCCAGCCCGTGCTCCCGGATGATGCTGTCGATGGCCTGCAGTTGCCGCGGGTCGGTGACGTACAGCGCCGCCCGTTGCTGCGGCGAGAGGAGCTGCAGCAGGCTGAAGATGAGCAGGGTTACCCCGATCCCCACCAGGGGGAGCAGCAGCAGGCGGCGGGCGATGAAGACCGTCACGGGGAGCGGCACCCCGGGCGGGGGCCGGGAGGGATGCTTCCGGCCCCCGCCCTCAGGCTTAGCCCTTGGAGATGGTGTAGTAGTAGGTCCCGGGGAACATGGGGTTCCAGTACCACCCCCGCACCCAGGACCGCTGCACGCGGAAGGCGATGGCGTTCACCGTGGCAAAGGACGGTACGAGCTCGAAGTACTTCCGGTTGAGCTCGAAGTACATCTGCTCGCGCTTGGCCCGGTCGGTCTCCCGTGCCGCCGCCGTCACCAGACGGTCCACCTCCTCGTTCTTGAACTTCTGCACGTGGGGGAAGGTCCCGTCACTGTGCATGAAGTGGAAGGTGAAGTTGTGCGGGTCGGGGTAGTCGGCCAGCCATCCGATGAAGAAGACCGGAAGCTTGGAAGCATCCATCGCCGCCAGGTAGCTGGACCAGGTGATGCCCCGGATGTCGATCTTGAACTTGGGGTTGATGGCCTCGATGTTGTCCTTGAGGATGCGTGCTCCCAGCTCCCGGACCACGTTCCCGGCGTTGTAGAGCACGGTCACCTTGAAGCCGCGCTCCCAGACCTGCCCACCCCAGGCCTCGCGGAAGTTGGCCGCCGCCCTGGCCCGGTCGAAGGTGAAGTACTCCTGCTTCTCGTTGAAGCCGAACATGCCCCGCGGGATGACCCCCTTGGCCAGGGTGGCCTTGCCCCGGTAGCCGTCCTGCAGGAAGGTGTTGTAGTCGAAGGCGTAGGCGAAGCCGCGGCGCACGTTGACGTCGGAGAAGAAGTTGGGCGGGATCCCAGCTCCGTCCAGGCGCCCGCTGCCGCAGTCGGGGTTCCCGGCGCAGTCGATGTTGAAGGTGAAGAAGACCGCCGGATTGGTAGAGGTTCCCGTGGGCAGGTCGTCGATAATGCGGATGCCCGGTACGTCCACGTACTGGGGCAGCTCGCGGCGGGTCACCCCCAGGTCAGCGTCGGCGTCCCCCGCCTTGAGCATGAGGATACGGGTGGCCGGCTCGTCCACCTGGCGGATGACCACGCGGCGCAGCCGGGCCGGCGTCCTCCAGTAGTTGTCGTTGCGCACCAGAATCATCTGCCGCCCCGCCCGGTCCCACCGCTCCAGCTTAAAGGGTCCGGTGCCGTTGGCGAACTCGAAGAAGGCCATGGACTCCTTCTTCGGATTGTTGTACTTGCGCATGGTGGCCGCGGTACCGTCCCAGTCACCCCGGGCGATGGCCGTCTTCTTGGGGATGACGTAGGACCACTGGGCCAGGATGGAGAGGAACGGGCCGAAGGGCTCCTTCAGGGTGATGATCACGTTGTTCCCCTGGGCGCGGATGGCCCGGGTGAGGTCGGCGTACTTCAGGATGAGGTTGCCCTTATCGTCCCGGGTTGAGGTCAACCCCAGGATGGGCTCCAGCAGCAGCGAGGACGGCCCGCCACTGCGATCCGTGAGCAGGAAGCGACGCAGGGAGTAGACCACGTCCTCCGCGGTCATAGGCGTCCCGTCGTGGAAGCGGACTCCCTGGCGGATGGGAAAAGTGTACGTCTTGCCGTCCCGGGAGAGCAGCCCGTTCTGGATGGTGGGCACGGCCGTGGCCAGCATGGGCGCGAAGCGGTCCATCCGGCCGCCCTCGAAGAAAATCAGCGGCTCGTAGATGTTGAAGATCACGCCAAAGCTGGCGGTGTCATAGGCCCAGGCCCAGTCCAGGCTGTCCCAGTCCCCGAAAGTGACCGCGATGAAGGTGTCCGGGTTCTTCACCGCCTGCCCGCTGGCCAGCCCCGGCTGGAAAGCCAGCGCCAGGGCCGCCACCAGGACAGGCAGCATAAACCACCGCGTATTGCTCATGGTCACCCTCCTCCCGTCAGGGTGCACCGCTAAGCGGTGCGTCGTGTCGTCCTTTCCGCCCCTCCGCTGAATGGTCGTCCTCCCACCTCCTTCGTGGCGCCTAGCCCTTCGGCGCATCCGCCCTTCTTCACGCACGCGGCTTGAGCACCGCCGCCTTGCTGCGCTGCTGCCGGAACGGCAGGACCTCGCAGGCCACGTAGTGACCGGTCCCCCAGTAGTCGATCAGCTGCTGATCATTCACCCTGCAGCTCTCCCGGGCGTAGAGGCAACGGGTGTGGAAGCGGCAGCCCTGCGGCGGGTTCACCGGGCTGGGCACGTCTCCGGGCAGGATGATCCGCTCCCGACGCACCTCCGGATCGGGGATGGGCACGGCGGAGAGTAGCGCCTCGGTGTAGGGGTGCTGCGGGTTGGCAAACAGCTCGTCCGCGTCGGCCACCTCCACGATCCGCCCCAGGTACATGACGGCGATGCGGTCGCTGATGTGCTTCACCACCGAGAGGTCGTGGGCGATGAACAGGTAGGTCAGGCCGAACTCCTTCTGCAGCTCCTCCAGCAGGTTCAGCACCTGGGCCTGAATGCTCACGTCCAGGGCGGAGACCGGCTCGTCGCAGATGATCAGCTTGGGGTTCACCGCCAGGGCCCGGGCAATGCCGATGCGCTGCCGCTGCCCGCCGGAGAACTCGTGAGGGTACCGGTTGGCGTGGTAGGGGGCCAGGCCCACGATCTCCAGCAGCTCCTGCACCCGGCGCAGCTTCTCCCGCCCCCGGGCCAGGTTGTGGATCTCCAGGGGCTCCCCGATGATATCCCCTACGGTCATCCGCGGGTTCAGCGACGAGTAGGGATCCTGGAAGATAATCTGCATGTCGCGGCGCATCCGCCGCAGCTCCTCCTTGTTCAGGCGGAAGATGTTGCGCCCCTCGAAGTGCGCCTCCCCCCGGGTGGGCTCCATGAGCCGCAGGATCACCCGGCCGGTGGTGGTCTTGCCGCAGCCGGACTCCCCCACCAGCCCCATGGTCTCCCCGCGGCGGATCTGGAAGGAGACCCCATCCACGGCCTTCACCGCCCCCACCTGCCTCTGGAAAATGAACCCTTTGGTGATGGGGAAGTACTTGTATAGGTCGCGCACGTCCAGGATGATGTCGTCAGTGGCTTGGGCCATGGCTCCTCCCTCCCTCGCCGCGCCGCGAGTCACTCCCCCGCACCCGCCTCATGACGAGGAGGAGCGGGTGGACGCAGCCAGCCCCGCCTCCGCTGCCGTCTTCCGCTTCTCCTCGCTGGCATACTCGCTGTGCAGGTAGCAGCGGGCGGTGTGGTTGGGCCCCACCGGGTATTCCGGAGGGTCCTCCTGCGTGCAGATCTCCCAGGCGAAGGGGCAGCGCGGGGCAAAAGGGCACCCCGGCGGCAGGTCAATCAGGTTGGGCGGCTGCCCCTCGATGGGGATGAGCCGCTCCTTGCGCTCGTAGAGCTTGGGGATGGAGTGCAGCAGCCCCCAGGTGTAGGGGTGCTTGGGCTCGGCGAAGGTGCGGTAGATGTCGGCGTGCTCCACCGGCTTCCCCGCATACATGACCACCACGTTCTCGCACATGTCGGCCACCACGCCCAGGTTGTGGGTGATGAGGATGATGGCCATGTGGTACTCCTGCTGCAGCTCCCGCATCAGCTCCAGGATCTGCGCCTGGATGGTCACGTCCAGGGCGGTGGTGGGCTCGTCGGCGATGAGGATAGAAGGATTGCAGGAGAGGGCCATGGCGATCATCACCCGCTGCCGCATCCCGCCGGAGAACTGGTGCGGGTAGTCCCGCACCCGCTCCCGGGCCAGGGGGATGCGCACCTTCTCCAGCATCTCCACCGCTCGCTCCCAGGCGCTGCGGCGGTCCAGCCTCTGGTGCAGCATCACCGCCTCGGCAATCTGCTCCCCCACGGTGAGCACAGGGTTGAGGGAGGTCATCGGCTCCTGGAAGATCATGGCGATGCGGTTGCCCCGGATGCGCCGCATCTCCTCATCGGAGAGGTGCAGCAGGTTCCTGCCCTCGAAGAGGATCTCTCCGGCCACGATCTTCCCCGGCGGCTGCGGGATGAGCCGCATGATGGAGAGGGCGTGCACGCTCTTGCCGCACCCCGACTCTCCCACGATGCCCAGCGTCTCCCCCCGGTGCAGGGTGTAGCTCAGCCCGTCGACGGCTTTGACCACACCCTCGTCGGTGTAGAAGTAGGTCTTCAGGTTGCGCACCTGCAGCAGCGGCTCGGCCACATCATCACCCCACTTCTGCGCAGCTTGGCAGTATACTGGACCTCTGTGCCACTGTCACTGCTCCCACCGCCACTCCCAGATGTTCCAGGTGAGGTATGATCCCACCAGCCCCGTGGGCCGGATCCCCCGCAGCGCCCGCACAGACGTGGTCAGACGCAGGGCGAAGTAAAGGGGCAGGCTGGGCAGGTCTTCGGCAAAGACCTCCTGCTGCCGCCGCAGCAGCGCCAGGCGTCGCTGCTCGTCCAGCTCCGAGGCCAGCTGCTCCCACAGGCGGTCGTTCTCCGGATTGCGCCAGCCGGCCCGGTTGTCCCCCTGCCAGCTGTTGGCGGCGCTGGGGATCTGGCTGCTGTGGAAGCGGTTGAAGGGGAGGGAGTCCGGGGAGAAGTTGCTCAGGTAGAGGATCATGTGGGGGAACTGGCGCTGGGTCAGGACGGGCCCCAGGAGCACCGAGGCGGGACGGTTGTCGATGCGCAGGTCGATCCCTACCTGGCGCAGCTGGTCCCGCATGATCAGCTCGATCTGCTCGCGCAGGGCGTTCCCCGCGGTGGTCATGATGGTCATCTCCACCCGCTTCCCCGCCGCATCCCTCAGAATCCCATCGCTCCCCGGAGTAAACCCCGCCTCCGCCAGCAACGCCCGGGCCCGGGCCGGGTCGTAGGGGTACTTGCGTACCCCGGGATGGTAGGCAGGGTGCCGGGGCGGCAGCCAGGTGTGCGCCACCGGCTGGCGGCCTCCCGGGCAGGAGAGCTCCGCGATCGCCGCCCGGTCCACAGCGTAGGCGATGGCCTGGCGGACCCGCCGATCCCGCAGCCACTCATTATCCAGATTGAAGTCAATCCGCTCCCAGCGCATGGCCTCACGGAACTGGGCGGTGACCTGGGGGTTGCGCCGCAGGATCTGCTCCACCGCCTGGCAGTCGAACCCGGTGTTCTCCGTGGCATCCACCCCGCCGGTGATCTGGTTGAGCTGCAGCACCGTGTTGTCCAGGATAAAGCGGAAGACCACACGTCTGATCGCCGGAGCGCCCAGGGGAAAGCGGTCGTAGGCCTCCAGGGCCAGATGGCTCCCCGGGACCCATTCCACGAAGCGGTACGGACCGTGCCCCACCGGCGCCCGCCAGTAGGGGTGCGCCGGGAGTCGGGCAGGATCCCGCAGGTAGGCGGACTCCAGGAGGTGCCGTGGGAGCGGGAACGGCCCTCCGAAAGGCAGGCTGCCGGCAAAGGGGTAGCGCTCCTTCCACTGCACGACCAGAGTGTAGGGGTCCGCCGGGTTGGGGACCAGCACGTTGTCCACCTTGTCCAGGATGAAGCGGCTGACCAGGGGGGTCTGGGGGTTGCGGAAGACGCCGTAGGTGAAGCGCCAGTCCAGCGCGGTGACCGGGCGGCCGTCGTGCCAGGTGAATCCCCGCCGCAGGTGCCAGGTCACCCGCATCTTCCCGCCCGGCAGTAGCTCCCAGTCGCCGTCCTTGAGGGTGGGGAGCTTCTCCACCAGCAGCGGCATCCGCACCCAGCGGTCGGTGAAAGGAGCGGCCTGCGCGAACAGCGCGTGGTCCACGACGGAGGACGCCACCATGATGCTGAAGGCCCCCAGCCGGTCCGGCTCCTGGGCCATGCCGATGACCACCGTGTCCCGCGGCGGCTGCGCCCGGCCCGGTGCCGACCAAAGCAGCAGCGCCAGCGCCGCCGCCGCTGGCCGCAGCCACCATGCCCGCACCCCCCCACCCCGTGCGTCCACCGCTATACCCTCATCCGCGGGTCGAGGGCATCCCGCAGCCCATCGCCCAGGAAGTTGAAGCTTAGAACCGTGACGAAGACCAGCACCCCGGGCAACACGGCCAGCCACCAGGCGTTCCAGATGTAATCCTGGGCCCGCTGCAGCATGTTTCCCCAGGAAGGGGTAGGAGGCTGGATCCCCAGCCCCAGGTAAGAAAGCGCCGCCTCCCCCAGGATGAACCCTCCCACGGCCAGCGTGGTAGCCACGATCAGCGGCGCCACGGCGTTGGGCACCAGGTGGCGGAGCATGATGCGCGCTTCGGAGGCCCCCAGCGCCCGGGCGGCCTGCACAAACTCCTGCTCCCGTAGCGCCAGGACCTGGCTGCGGACCAGCCGGGCCACTCCGGTCCAGCCGAAGGCGACGAAGATGGCAACGATCCGGCCCACGCCCCCACCCGGCAGCAGCGCCGCCAGGATGAGGTAGAGCGGGATTGTCGGCAGGGCCAGGACCACATCGGTCAGGCGCATGAGGACGCCGTCCACCGCCCCGCCGTAGTAGCCGGCGGCGACCCCGATGACCGTACCCAGAAGGGCTACGCCCGCCGCGGAGAGGTAGCCCACACTCAGGGAGACCCGGCCGGCGTGCAGGGCGCGGGCGAAGACGTCGCGCCCCAGTTCGTCAGTGCCGAAGGGATGTGCCAGGCTGGGGGGGACCCAGCGCTCCCTCAGGGCGATCTGGTCCGACGGCTGCGGCGCCAGCCAGGGTGCCAGGGCCGCCGCCAGCGAGAGAATTAGCGCGATCCCCGCGCCAAGCAGCGCCAGCCGGTGGCGGCGGAAACGCCGCCAGGTCATCCTCGTGCCGCGCTCCGCCACGGCGCCTCCCCCCTGGGGAGGCTGCCGCCTCAGCGCCATGACCATCTGCCCGCCTGTCACCAGCCTCTCACGTCCTCACCCGTACCGGATGCGCGGGTCGACCAGAGCGTAGGCCAGATCCGCCAGCAGGTTCGCCCCCACCGTGACCACCGCCAGCAGCAGCAGCACGGCCATGGCCACGTTGAAGTCGTGGCCGAGGACCGCCTGGAAGAGCAACAGCCCCATGCCCGGCCAGGAGAAGACCGTTTCGGTGAGTACGGCCCCGTTCACCACTCCGGGAATGGCCAGGGCCACCAGCGTGATTACGGGCAGCAGCGCGTTGCGCAGGGCGTGCCCCTGGATCACCCGGGCCTCCGAGAGGCCCTTCGCCCTTGCCGTCCGCACGTAGTCCTGGTGGATGACCTCCAGGAGGCTGCTGCGCATGTAGCGCGTCCACGCAGCGGCTCCACTGGTGGCCAGCACCGAGACGGGCAGCACCAGGTGCCACAGACGATCCAGCAGCGCCGGCCAGCCCGGGGCAACCCCGGGGGTGGCCAGGCCGCCCGGTGGAAAGAGGGGAAGCCAGACGGCGAAGACCAGGATCACCAGGATCCCCTGCCAGAAGTTGGGGACCGCCAGACCGATGAAGGAAAGGACGGTAATCCCGTAGTCGGCGGGCGAGTACTGGCGCAGGGCCGAGTAGATCCCGGCGGCTGTCCCCCCGGCCAGCGCCAGGAGGAAGGCGGTCCCCGCCAGCAGGAGGGTGTTGCCCAGCCGCTGTGAGAGCAGCTCGCGTACGGGGAGGGCGTAGGTCCGGGAATACCCCAGGTCTCCCCGGGATACGGCCCGCAGCCACTTCAGGTATCGTACCAGCAGCGGATCGTCCAGCCCGTAGTACTGACGCAGTCGCTGGACATCCGCCGGCATGACCTCCGGATTGGCCGTGGCCATCAGCTCTACGGGATCGCCCGGCGTCCACACCAGCAGGGCGAAGACCAGGAGACTCAGCCCCAGCAGGACGACCCAGGTCTGGGCCAGCCGGCCCACAAGATAGCGCTGCACCGCTCCTCACGGGGCCTCGGCCGTCCAGTGGCCGCTTTGCACGCGCCCCTCCCCGGTCCCGCTCATACCACCCCGTCATGCGCTGCAGGGCTAGTGCAGGCCCCGGATGACCCACTCCAGGGGATTTGTGCTCAGCAGGACCTGCCGCCGCCGCCGCTCCTCCAGGACGTCGATGGACTCGCCCAAGACGGCCCCTGCCGGGGTCCTGGTGGCTACGGCGGGCTCCGTCACCTTCCGCCGCGTCTCCTGCACCGGCTCCTGCCGCGCTGCCGGGCGAACCCTGTGGGCTTCGAGAAACGCCTCTACATCAGGCCGCAGCACCCGAAGGGCCCTCCCGATACGCACGGCCGGCAGCTCCCCGGTGCGGATGTAGCGGTAGATGGTGAGTTTGTTGAGCTGCAGGTACTCTGCCACCTGCTCAACCGTCATCGGGTCCGCCGGGGTCCTGTGCCGCATGACCGCTCTCCTCACCATCCTAGCCGCACCAGAATATACTCGGATATACGATACACCACTTCACTCTCAAGGTCCTGCCAGCGCCCCCCTTCATCAGGACATACTGGACTTCACCAAAGTTCACCAGATCGCCTCCCCGCCGGGACCGGCGGAGCCGGGGGGAATGGAGGCTCAGGGGTCGGAGTCTCAGTGGTGGGAGCGACCCCGGGCGTACTGTCCCGCCCCGAAAAGGCCAATCACCAGCCCGGCCAGTGAGGCCGCATAGGCGCCGATGCCGAGCAAGAGGCTCGGCTCGAGGCGCCGGATGACCATCAACAGGAGGACGATCCAGGCCGCCAGCAGCAGCCCACCTCCCACCGCCATGAGCCTGAAAGGTGCCATTGCTCCAGCCCCGGTCCGCTCCGGCCCGAGTTCACCCCGGGCCACGCTGTCCAAGAGTTCCCCACACCCGCCTAGGTTCGGGATGTGGCCGCCGGCACCGTATCCCGTTCAGCCCCGTAGAGCCAGCAGGCCACGTGGTGGCCCTCCGCTGGCTGGAAGTGCGGGGGGACCCGGACGTCGCAGACCCCGGCGATCGCCGCGGCGCAGCGCGGGTGGAAGCGACAACCGGCGGGGGGCTTGAGCAGGCTGGGCGGCTCGCCCGGCGGGACGTCTCGCATCCGCGCCGCGTTGTCCGGATCCGGGTCGGGAATGGCGGCCAGCAGCGCCTGGGTGTAGGGGTGCTTCGGCGCCCGCAGCAGCTCCTCCACCGGCGCCTGCTCGATGAGCATCCCACCGTACATGACGAAGACGCGTTCGCAGAAGTAACGCACCGTTGAGAGGTCGTGGGTAATGTAGATGATGCTCAGGTCGTGCCTGGCCTGCAGGCCCCTCAGAAGGTGCAGGACCTCCACGCGCACAGAGGCGTCCAGCATGGAGACCGGCTCGTCGGCCACGATGAGCTGCGGCTCCAGGATCATGGCCCGCGCCACCACCAGCCGCTGCTGCTGCCCCCCGCTGAGCATGTGGGGGAACCGGTGCAGGAAGTCCTCCACGGGGGTGAGCTTCACCTCCTCCAGGATCCTGCGGATGCGGCGCATCCGCTCCTCGATCCGCGTCACCCCGTTGATCAGCAGCGGCTCCTCCAGGATGCGCTGCGCGGGCATGAAGGGCGGGAGGGCTCCGTAGGGATCCTGCTGCACGTAGCCGACGCGCGAGCGGTACCAGCGCAGGTCTTCCGACCCGTGCACCCGCCGGCCGTCGAAAACGATCTCCCCTCGCGTGGGGGGGTGCAGGCCCAGGATGGTCTTGGCCAGGGTGCTCTTGCCGCAACCGCTTTCCCCGACCACAGCCACCGCCTCCCCGCGCAGCAGGTCGAAGCTCACCCCGTCCACGGCGCGCACCCATCCCACCCGGACGAATCCCAGGCGACGGAGCTCGAACCAGGTGTGCAGATCACGCACGGAGAGCAGGACGTCGTCCGGCACGGCGGCCCTCACGCGTACAGCCAGCACTTCACCTGGCGCTGGCCCTCCACGGTCAATAGCGGCGGCTCCTGGTTGCAGCGGGAGAAGCGCGCCGGGCAGCGGTCGGCGAAGCGGCAGCCCGGCGGCGGGCCGATCAGGCTGGGAGGCCGGCCGGGGATGAAGCCCAGGGCCTTGGTCTGCCGCAGCGTGGGGACGCTGGCCATCAACGCCCGGGAATAGGGGTGCAATGGTTCCCGGTAGAACTGGGCGGCCTGGCTGGCCTCGACGATCTGTCCGGCATACATCACCGCCGCGTCGTCGGCGATCTCGCTGCTGGTGGCGATGTCGTGGGTGATGAGGATGAAGCTGGTGCCCATGTCCCGTTTGATGGCCTTCAGCACGTTCATGATGTTGGCCTGGGTGAGGACGTCCAGGGCGGAGGTGGGCTCGTCCAGCAGGACCACGTCGGGGAGGGTGACCAGGGCCATGGCGATGGCCACCCGCTGGCGCATGCCGCCGGAGAGCTCGAAGGGATAGCGGTCCAGGAAGTCCAGCGGGACGCCCACCTGGCGGAAGATCTCCGCGGCGGAGCGGCGCGCCTCGGCCGGGCTGCCCGCCCGCCCGTGCACCACCAGGGGCTCCGCCACCTGCTCGCCCACCCGCAGCACGGGGTTGAGCGCGTTCATCGCCCCCTGTGGTACCAGGGCCAGTCGCACCCAGCGCACCTCGCGGCGGAACCGCTCCTCGGGGAAGGCCATGACGTCGCTGCCGTTGAGCCGGATGCGCCCGCTGTAGGTGTGCACGTTACGCGGCAGGAGGCGGAGGATGGCCCGGGCCAGGGAACTCTTGCCGCAGCCGGACTCCCCCACTACCACCAGGGTCCGCCCCCGACGCAGGGTTAGGGAGACGTCGTCCACCGCCTGCACCGGCCCCTTGGTGGTGCGGAAGTGCAGGCGGAGCTCCTCCACGGTGAGAACGCCGTCGTGCCCCATCAGATCTCCCGCAGGCGGGGGTTGAAAATTCGGTCCAGGGCAAAGCCCAGCATGGTGAAGCCCAGACCGGTGAGCATCAAGAGCACCGCCGGCTCCAGCACCCAGTAGTAGTGCCCGGAAAAGAGCGCGCCCTTGCTGTAGGCATCCTCGATCACCTTCCCCCATGTGGGCAGCACCGGGTCGCCCAGCCCCAGGACCGCCAGTGTGGCCTCCAGGAAGACAAACGAGGGGATGAGGGTGACGAACTGGGGGATGAGCACGGGCACGGCCCGCGGGATCATGTAGACGAAGACCGTGCGCAGGTTCCCCGCTCCGTAGGCTCTGGCCGCCTCGATGTAGGGCGCCTCCCTGACCTGAAGGAAGAGCGCGCGGTAGGTCTTGATGCCAGCGCCGAAGATACCCAGGAGGATGACCACGCCCAGGATGACCCAGATGCTGCGGGAGTAGAGGGTGCCGATCATGATGAGGATGGGCAACGCCGGCAGGATCAGGTTGACCTCAGTGATACGCTGGATGGCTCCGTCCACCCAGCGCCCGTACCAGACCCCCACCGCCGCGATCACCAGAGTGCTCAGGGTGGACCCCACGGCCGCCAGCAGGCCGAAGGCCATAGCGATGGGCGCCCCCCACAGCAGAGGGATCATCAGGTCCCTCCGCAGGTGGTCTGTCCCCGCCAGCCCGTGCGCCTTGCCGTAGACCACCAGCCTGGCTTCCAGGGTGGAGGCCTGCTCAAAGAGGTACCCCCGGATCAGGAGCTGGTACCGCCCGCGCAGCACCCGGTCGGGAGCGTCCGGGCTGGCCAGGAGAACGACCTCGGGGGGACCGCCCAGCTCCTGACGCAGGCGGGGGTCGTCGGAGAGTCGGTAGACCTCCCGGGGGCGGACGGTGAACTCGTTGATCCGGATCTCGGCGCCGTCGGGCGTGCGCCAGAGGAGAGCCACATGTGGCGGCCGGTCCACCGCCTGGGTCTGGAAGAAGACCCCCAGGCCGTCGGGGAACTCCCGATAGGGGTAGTCGAAGGCCAGGGTCATGGTGACCTGCCGCACCCCCCCGCCTAACTCCTCCACCCGGCGGGGCGCGACCTGGCTTCGCACGAGGATGGTGCGCGGCAGGTCGGGGCGAAAGAGCGCCATCCACACCGGGCGGGCATTGCGCGGGTTCTCCAGCCACAGCGCCTCCCCGCCGCGCCACAGCCGGATGGCCTCGCCGTAGGGGATGGCCAGGACGGCGTAGACGGAGGCGAGGATCAGCAGGCCGATGATGGAGAGGCCGGCGATGGCGGAGGGATAATGGCGCAGCTCGGTCAGAATCCTGCTCACCGCTGCCCCTCCAGCCCCACCTTCACCCGCGGGTCAATGAGCGCGTAGAGGATGTCCAGGACAAAGACGGTCACCGCCAGCAGGTAGGCGTAGATGATGGTGGCGCCCACGATCACCGGGGTGTCGTAGAGTCCGATGGCCTGGAAGAGGGCGCGCCCCAGCCCCGGCCAGTTGAAGACGGTCTCCAGGACGATGGCCCCGGTCCAGGCGCCGATCAGGGAGAGGGCGAAGCTGGTCACGATGGTGGGCAGCGTCGGCCGCAGGATGTAGCGCCGCTCGATGGCCCGGGAGGTGAGACCCTTGGCCTTGGCCACCTCCACGTAGTCCTCGCTGGAGAAGATTAGGAAGAAGGTCCGCCAGGAGTAGACGGAAAGGAAGATGGTGGTGAGGAACAGCGCCGTCATGGGCAGGATCATGTGGCGCAGCACGCTGGCGGCGTAGGCCAGGGAGCCCTGCGGCGGAGGGGCGTCCACCATGCCCCCGAAGGGCAGTACCCGCAGCAGGGCGGCGAAGATCAGGATGAGGAAGATGCCGTAGAACCATGCTGGCGGCGCGGAGGTGGGCGCCAGGGCGATCACCGCCCGGTCCAGGGGGCTGCCGTAGCGGCGGGAGAGGGCCAGGGCGGCGAAGACCGAGGCAAAGAACAGCAGGAGCTGAGCGCTGACGAAGAGCAGCAGCGTGGGCGGCAGGCGGTCCAGGATGATGTTGCGCACCAGGCGCGAGCCGGTGTCGCTGGTCATCCGCTCGGCAAAGCCCAGGCGCAACCGCAACGCCTCCCGCAGGTAAACCACGGTGCGCACCAGAAAGGGCCGGTCCAGCCCCAGGCGCTCCTCCTCGATCTTCACCAGCTCCTCGATGCGCTTCTGCCGCTCCTCCGCAGGTAGCCGCTGCATGGTCGGATCGAAGGAGACGCTGATCCCCACCTGCTCCCGGATCTCCGTCCGCTTGATCACGTCCACGTACCCGCCCATGTTGGCCACGAGGATGGTCAGGTAAACTCCCACCACCACGGTGAGGAAGAGGGCCACCAGGCGGGTGGTGGAGTAGGTAACCACCCGAAGCAGCGTCTCCACTGCGGGGCGGGCCCGACGGGGCGTGACCAGGGGAAGGGCTTCTGCCATGGGGAATCCGGCCGGTGGGGGGCGCAGGGCTCTCCCGCGCCCCCCACCGGACCTACTTCGGGA